>NZ_JBEXNT010000007.1:0-137199 GCF_040611255.1 Kitasatospora sp. NPDC002965
GCCCCGGGGGGGCTGCCGCGGGGGCCGGCGGGGGCTGGGGGTATCCCCCCCGCCGGGTAGCCTCCCGCCGCCCCTCGTGCGTCCGCTCAGTCCTGCTGCTCGGCGGCGGCGGCCTCCGCGAAGGCCGTGGCCAGCGCGGGCGCGACCAGGTCCACCTGCCACTGGCGGGCGCCCAGCCGGCGCAGCGCCGCGGCCACCTCGCCGGCGCCGGCGCCGGCCGGCGGCTCCCACGCGACCCGGCGGACGAGGTCCGGCGTGATCAGGTTCTCGGCTGGGAGGTTGTGCGACTCGGCCAGATCGGTGACGGCGGCCCGCGCGCCGGTCAGCCGGGCGGCGGCCACCGGGTCCTTCTCGGCCCAGGCCCGCGGCGGCGGGGGGCCGTCGTGCGGCGCCGCGGACGGCGGCAGCTGGTTCTCCGGCACCTCCCGGCCGCGCTGGACGGCGGCCAGCCACTGTTCCAGCTGGCGCCGGTGCACCCGCGGGCCGAAGCCCTGGACGCCCTGGAGCGCGGCGATGTTCAGGGGCATGGCCAGCGCGGCGTTGACGATCGCCGCGTCCGAGAGCACCCGGCCCGGCGAGACGTCCCGTTCCTGGGCCATCCGGTCGCGGGCCAGCCAGAGCTCGCGCACCACGGCCAGCTGGCGCCGCCGGCGCACCTTGTGCAGCTGCGAGGTGCGGCGCCACGGGTCGGTCCGCGGGGCGGGGCGGGGCGCCGCGGCGATCGCGGCGAACTCCTCCAGGGCCCAGTCGAGCTTGCCCTGGGCGTCCAGCTCCCGTTCGAGCGCGTCGCGCAGCTCGACCAGCACCTCGACGTCCAGAGCGGCGTAGCGGAGCCACGGTTCGGGCAGCGGCCGGGTGGACCAGTCGACCGCGGAGTGCTCCTTGGCCAGGCTCAGCCCGAGCACGCTCTCGGTCATCGGCCCGAGTCCGACCCGCGCGAAGCCGGCGATCCGCCCGGCCAGCTCGGTGTCGAACAGTCGCCGGGGTCTCATGCCGACCTCGGCCAGGCAGGGCAGGTCCTGGGTGGCGGCGTGCACCACCCATTCGGTGTCCGCGAGGGCCTCGCCCAGCCCGCTGAGGTCGGGGCAGGCGATGGGGTCGATCAGCGCGGTACCGGCGCCCGCGCGGCGCAGCTGGATGAGGTACGCCCGTTGGCCGTAGCGGTAGCCGGAGGCCCGCTCGGCATCGACGGCGACCGGTCCGGTTCCCGCGGCGAAGGCGGCGACGGTGGCGGCCAGCGCCTGCTCGTCCGCCACGACCGGAGGGATCCCCTCCTTCGGCTCCAGGAGCGGGACCGGGGCTGCTTCTTCTGGGATGGCTGCTACGGCGTCGGTCACCTACCAAGGGTACGACGGTCCCCGCAGCCGGGAGTGTTGTCGGACTGGTCAGACCGCTTTGTGACCTGCCCGTGCGCCTCCGGGGCGCCCTGATCGGGTGTCGACGGCCGCCGATCCGGAGCGGGGCCGTCCACGGCTCCGCCCCGGGGAGACATCTCCCCGGGGCGGAGCCGTGGATCACGAGCGGCCCGGAGACGGGCGGGCGACGGTACAGAAACGTTCCTCCAGGCCGCCGCGGCGGTCCACCAGGGTCAGTGGATGATGCCGGTGCGCAGGGCGACCGCGACCATCCCGGCGCGGTCCCCGGTGCCCAGCTTGCGGGCGATCCGGGCGAGGTGGCTCTTCACCGTGAGCGCGGAGAGGCCCATCGCCACGCCGATCGCCTTGTTCGACTGGCCCTCGGCGACCAGCCGCAGCACCTCCACCTCCCGGCCGGAGAGCTCGCGGTAGGCGGCCTGCTGGGCTCCCGGCGCACCGGGGGCCCCGGGCGCGCCGCCCGGAGCGCCGGCCGCACCGGGCATGCCCGGCATGCCGGGGCGCCGCATCCGTCCGGCGAGGCCGCCGGCGCCGAGGGGGAGGCCGGGGCGACCCGGCATCGCGACGTTGGTGCGGGTGCCGGTGACGACGTAGCCCTTCACGCCGCCGGCCAGCGCGCTGCGGACCGCGCCGATGTCGTCGGCGGCGGACAGCGCGAGCCCGTTGGGCCAGCCCGCGGCGCGGGTCTCGGCGAGGATGGTGAGTCCGGAGCCGTCGGGGAGGTGGACGTCGGCGACGCAGATGTCGCGGGGGGTGGAGACCCGGGGGCGGGCCTCGGCGATCGAGGACACCTCGATCACGTCCCGGACGCCGAGCGCCCAGAGGTGGCGGGTGACGGTGTTTCGGACGCGGGGATCGGCGATGACCACCATGGCGGTGGGCTTGGTCGGCCGGTAGGCGACCACGTTTGCGGGGTGCTCAAGAAGGACCGACACCAGGCCTCCTGCGGGGAGTGGCGGACGGAACCCCGAGGGGGCGGTCGGAGTGTTCCGCGTTCGGAAAGGGTCACAGTCTGCTTCGGCATCATCCGTGCCCGGCTTTAGCGAAAGATCACGATCTAGTGAGTAACAATACGGACAAATCGCGCAAGTGACTGATACGAGGTGCCTGGAAATCGCACAAAATCGATCAGATCGATCGCGGAGTGGTCAGGTTCGAGCGGTTCGTTGACGGAGGGCCCGCGTGGGATCACACGTCGTCAGTCCTGGAGGACGTGCCGGGCACGGCGGCGCCGGGCATCCCGGGCGCCACTCGTCAGTGCGAGCGCGGGCGCCGTCGCGCGGGCATCGGGACCACTCCACCGAGTGACGCGACGTCGGCCGGTGACTGCGGGGCCGGGGCGACCGGCGGCAGACCCGCGCTGATGCAGAGCAGGTCCCCCCAGGCCGCGAGGTGCCGTTCGAAACGGCCGTCGGCCGGCGTCCAGGACGCCCGGATCTCGATCTCGGTGCTGGACTCGCGGTCCGCCAGCCCGCCGAAGTACTGCGAGGCGCACCGGGTCACCGTGCCGGAGGTCTCCGCGTACCCGGCGCCGTGCGCCTGCAACGCGTCGAGCAGCCAGGCCCAGCCGACCTCGGAGAGCATCGGGTCGCCGGCCATCTCCGGTTCCAGCTCCGCCCGGGTCATGGTGACCACGCGGAAGTCCCCGTTCCAGGCCTCCTGGCCGGCGGGGTCGTGCAGCAGCACCAGCCGGCCGTCGGCGAGCTCCTCGCCGTCGACCTCGACGGCGGCGGTCACCGCGAACGCGAACGGGGCGAGCCGGCGCGGCGCGGGGGCGGGGGAGAGGACGACCTCGGGGCGGAGCCGCGCTCCGGAGAACGCCTCCACGGCGGCCCGGAACTCGCTCGGCGCCGCCTCCCGACCCGTTCCGCCACCTGCTCCGCCACCCTGTGCGGGGTGCCCTCCGACCGCTGCCATGACCCGAAGACTAGGTCGAAAACTCGGTTAATCGCCGCAACTTCTTTCCGCGCGGCGCGCCGGGAGGGCAATCCGGCCAGATCTTGGAGGAACCGACGAGACCGGGCGAGGGGGCCGGTCCGGGGCGCGTGCGAAGATTTGGGGCGTGAGCGAGACAACGGCAGACACCACGGCAGCCGCCCAGGCAGGCGCCGCCCCCGGCCAGCAGCCCCCCGCGCGCCGCGGCGCCGCGTACGACTCCGCGTTCCTGCGGGCCTGCCGGCACGAGCCGGTACCGCACACCCCGGTGTGGTTCATGCGCCAGGCCGGCCGCTCGCTGCCCGAGTACCTGAAGGTCCGCGAGGGCATCCCCATGCTGGAGTCCTGCATGCGGCCCGAGCTGGTCAAGGAGATCACCCTCCAGCCGGTGCGCCGGCACCAGGTGGACGCGGCGATCTTCTTCAGCGACATCGTGGTGCCGCTCAAGGCGGTCGGCATCGACGTCGACATCAAGCCCGGCATCGGTCCGGTCATCGCCGACCCGATCCGTACCTTCGAGGACCTCCGGCGGCTGCGCCCGCTGGAGCCGGACGACGTCCCCTACATCACCGAGGCGATCGGCCTGCTCGTTGACGAGCTCGGCTCCACCCCGCTGATCGGCTTCGCCGGCGCGCCCTACACGCTGGCCAGCTACCTGGTCGAGGGCGGCCCGTCCAAGAACCACGAGAACACCAAGGCCATGATGTACGGCGAGCCCGAGCTGTGGGCCGCCCTGGTCGACCGGCTGGCCGACATCACCTCGGCCTTCCTCAAGGTGCAGATCGAGGCGGGCGTCTCCGCGGTCCAGCTCTTCGACTCCTGGGTCGGCGCGCTCGCTCCGGACGACTACCGGCGCTCGGTCATGCCGGCCAGCACCAAGGTGTTCGACGCCGTCGCCGGCTACGGCGTCCCGCGGATCCACTTCGGCGTCGGCACCGGCGAGCTGCTCGGCCTGATGGGCGAGGCCGGCGCGGACGTGGTCGGCGTCGACTGGCGGGTCCCGCTGGACGTCGCCGCCGAGCGGGTCGGCCCCGGCAAGGCCCTGCAGGGCAACCTCGACCCGGCCGTGCTGTTCGCGCCGACCCGGGCCGTCGAGGCCAAGGCGCGCGAGGTGCTGCAGGCCGCCCGGGCGCTCGGCACCAGCGGCCACATCTTCAACCTCGGCCACGGCGTGCTGCCCAGCATGGACCCGGACGCGCTCAGCCGCCTCGTCGCCTTCGTCCACGAGTCCAGCGCCCGCTGAGGTCTGCGGGCCGGCGCCCGCCGAGGGGCGGCGGCGGGACCTCCCGGAGGGGTCCCGCCGCCGTACCGGCGGTTCCGCTGCTGAGCTACTCCTCCCCGCCCTCCCCGGGAGCGGCCGGGCGCCCGGGCGGGACGGCCGGGACCTTCGGGCTCTCGACGGGGGCGGCGGGGACCTCGGGTGCCGCCGGCCGATCGCCCTGACCGCCCCGATCGCCCCGATCGTCCTGCCCACCTTGACCGCCCGGGGTGACCGGGGTGACCGGTGCCGTCCCCGCTCCGGCCCGCCGGCGCCGGCGCAGCACCCAGAGCACCAGCGCCACCGGTCCGGCGACCAGCAGGAACGGCGCCGCCGCGGCCACCGCGACCGCGACGCCGCGCACGATCGCCGCCAGCACGTCCCAGCCGCCGCCCAGCGCGTCACCGACCGAGGTCCAGAAGCCGTCGTCGTCCTCGGCATCCGGCTCGTCCGGCGCCGGGGTGTCCGCCCGCTGCCGGACGTCCAGCGTGATGGTGGACAGCGAGGTCTTCGCCGACAGCTCCTTCAGCTGCTTCTGCAGGGACTCCAGGTCCGCCTCGCGGCGGCTCAACTCGCCCTCCAGGCTGGTGATCTCGGCCAGCGTCTTCGCCTGCGCCATCAGCGCCCGGACCCGGTCCACGCTCACCTGCTGGGTCTGCACCCGGCTGCCGACGTCCGCGACCTGCTGGGTCAGGTCGTCCGCCTGGCTGCGGCGGGACAAGACCTCGCCCAGCCCGGCCAGCTGGTCCAGCGTCTGCTGGAACGCCGCCGACGGCACCTTCACCGTCAGCTGCCCGCTCTGCGGGCCGGGCGGATCCATGTCGACCGGGCGCTTGCCACCCCCTCCGCCGCCGGGGACCCCGGCGGAACCGCTCACCGTCTCGCTCGCCACGTAGCCGCCCGCCCCGACCGCCAGGTCGCGGGCCCGCGCCAGCGCGGTGTCCGCCTTCGCCACCCGGACGGACAGCTGCGCGCTGTAGGCGATCTGACGGGTGTCCGCCACCGGCACCGCGTTCGGCTTGCCGGCACCCGCCTCCGGCGCGGCCTTCTGAGCGGCCGAGGCCGCACCCGCCGCACCAGGTGCGGCCGGCGCGGCCGGTGCGGCTGCCGGTGCCGCCGCGTCACCGGCGACCGCCGGCGCCGCGTTGCCGCTCATGCTGCTGTCCCTCTTGTCGGACGCGCTGCACCCCCCGGCCAGTACCGCCGCCACGGCCACCGCCGCCAGCGCCCCCGCTCTCCGCCGTCCTCGTTCCACGATCGAGTCCTCCCCGCGTCCACAGTTCCGGCGCCGATTCCTTCCGGCACTCGGACCATTCGACGGGCGCGGAGCCGGATCGGACCCGCTCCGGAGGTCGCAGCTCGATCACAGCTCGGCTGCGGCCCGGACAAGGCGTCAGACCGTCTCCACCACGCTCCCCGCCCGCCGCAGCAGTGCCGCCGTCGCCCCGCCGCACCGCCCCGCCGGGCATCCGGGCGCCGACCTCCCGTACGACCCCGACCGGACGTGGCGGGCGCGGATGTCGCGCCCGCCCCCGCCCCCGGGGCCTCGAACGGGCGGAAGCGGGCGGATTGAGGCAAAGGTGTAAAGACCTGCAAGACTGCGAGGCATGTCGCAAGCACATGTCGTCGTGATCGGCGGCGGGATCGCGGGGCTGACCGCGGCCGCCGTGCTCAGCGGGGCCGCCGGGGGAGCGGCCCGGGCGCGGGTGACGCTGCTGGAGGCGTCCGACCGGCTGGGCGGGAAGCTCTGGGGCGGCGAGGTGGGCGGGGTCCGGGTGGACCTCGGGGCCGAGTCGATGCTGGCCCGGCGGCCCGAGGCGGTCGACCTGGCGCGCGCGGTCGGACTGGACGGGGAACTGGAACCGCCGACCACCGCCAGGGCCGCGATCTGGACGAGGGGCGCGCTGCGGCCCCTGCCCGGCGGACAGGTGATGGGCGTTCCGGGAGACCTCGCCGCGCTGGAGGCCTCCGGGGTACTGAGCGCCGAGGGCCTGGAACGGGCCCGGCACGAGGGGGCCGGCGAGGCCGTCACGGACGACGTCGCGATCGGGCGGTACGTCGCCGACCGGCTCGGCCGCGAGGTGGTGGACCGGCTGGTCGAGCCGCTGCTCGGAGGTGTCTACGCCGGCCGCGCCGACGAGATCTCGCTGCGCGCCGCCGTCCCCGCCCTGCTGCCCGTCGCCCGCGGCGGCGGCTCGCTGGTCGCCGGCGTGCACGAACTGGCCACCCGGCCGCAGACCGCCGGGACCCCCGTCTTCCAGGGTCTGCGCGGCGGCCTCGGCACCCTGCCGACGGCGGTCGCCGCCGCCTGCGCCGGAGCCGGCGTCGACCTGCGCACCCGCACCGCCGTGACCGGGCTGCGCCGCACCCCGGACGGCTGGCGGGTCGCGACCGGCGACGGCGGGGAACTGCACGCCACCGCCGTGGTGCTGGCCGTGCCCGCGCCCGCCGCCGCCCGGCTGCTGCGCGCCGACGCACCGGCCGCGGCCGTCGAGCTGGACGCCGTCGAGTACGCGGGGATGGCCCTGGTCACCCTGGCGTTCCGGCGTTCCGACCTGCCGGAGCCGCCGGCCGGCAGCGGCTTCCTGGTGCCGCCGGTGGACGGCCGCCGGATCAAGGCGTCCACCTTCTCCTCCAACAAGTGGGGCTGGCTGGAGCGCTCCGCCCCGGACGCGTTCGTGCTGCGCACCTCGCTGGGCCGGCTGCGCGAGGAGGAGCCGCTGGAACTGCCGGACGAGGAACTGGTCGCCGGATCGCTGGCCGACCTGGGCGAGGCGATCGGACTGACCGCCCGCCCGTACGACACCGCCGTCACCCGTTGGCGGGCCGGCCTGCCGCAGTACCCGGTCGGCCACCTGGACCGGGTGGCCCGGATCCGGGCTGCCGCGGACCGGGTCGGCGCGCTGGCGCTGTGCGGGGCCGCGTACGACGGGGTGGGCATCCCGGCGTGCATCGCGAGCGCCCGGACGGCCGTCGCCGGGCTCGACGGAGTGCTGACCCCGCTGACCGGGGAGAACGTCACGGAGAGGACAATGGGCGCATGACTGAGACCGTTGAGCAGCAGCCGGAGAAGAAGAAGGCACGGGACCTGAACCAGGTCATCCGCTACACCATGTGGTCGGTGTTCAAGCTCAAGGGCGCACTGCCCGAGGACCGCACCGGCCTGGCCGCCGAGGTGGACGAGCTGTTCGCCCAGCTCGACGCCAAGGACGTCACGGTGCGCGGTACCTACGACGTGTCCGGTCTGCGCGCCGACGCCGACATCCTGGTCTGGTGGCACGCCGCCGACTCCGACGACCTCCAGGAGGCGTACAACCGCTTCCGCCGCACCGGCCTGGGCCGGGAGCTGGAGCCGGTCTGGTCGAACATGGCGCTGCACCGCCCGGCCGAGTTCAACAAGTCGCACATCCCGGCGTTCCTCGCCGACGAGCGCCCGCGCGACTACGTGTGCGTCTACCCGTTCGTCCGCTCCTACGAGTGGTACCTGCTGCCGGACGCCGAGCGGCGCGCGATGCTCGCCGAGCACGGCCAGATGGCGCGCGGCTACCCGGACGTGCGGGCCAACACGGTCGCCTCGTTCGCGCTGGGCGACTACGAGTGGCTGCTCGCCTTCGAGGCGGACGAGCTGCACCGCATCGTGGACCTGATGCGCGACCTGCGCCCCTCCCGGGCCCGGCTGCACGTCCGCGAGGAGGTGCCGTTCTTCACCGGGCGCCGCAAGCCGGTCAGCGAGCTGCTCAACGGCCTCGTCTGAGGCCACCGGCCGTCGAACGCGGCCGAGGATGCCGGTCTGCGGGGCTCGTCCCGGCAGGCCGGCATCGCTGCGTCCGGGCGTCGTGGCGTGGTCGGGGCCGCCGGTCCGGCCGGACCCTCAGTGCCGGCGGAGGGCCGCGCGGAGGCGGGCGTCGGGGTGGGCGTCGGTGCCGTTCATGGCGACGGCGGTGAACAGTTCGCGCTCGTCGTCGTCGGTGAGGCCGTGCTGGCGCGGTGGGCGGACTTCGCGGAGCACCTCCTGGCCGACCGGCGAGGCCCAACCGGTGTACGGGTAGACGTCGACCCGGGCCATCAGCAGGGTCCCGGCGGTGAGCACCAGCGGCAGCGAGAACCAGGCCAGCGGTGCCAGCGCGTCACCGTCCACCAGGACGCCGGTGGCCAGCGCGGCGGCCAGCAGGACCAGGGAGAGCAGCAGCGCCTGGCGGACCTGCCGGATCACCAGCACGGTGCGCCGCTGGACGGCCGCCGGGGTCGCCAGCCCGGCGAGCGAGAGCCTGCTGCCGATCTCCAGCACGGTGGGGTGGGCGCCCATCGCCTCGCGCAGGTCGTCCGTGCGGCACTGGCCCTCGGGGCCGACGGTGGCGAGCACCGCGCGTTCGAGCCGGCTGCGGCCGCGCGGGTCGACGACCGTCGTCCACCCGGTGTGGGCCAGGTGCAGCCGGCCCCGGGACGCCATCAGGACGAGTGCCAGCTCCACCACCCGGTCCGGGCCGCCGGCCAGGTAGGCCGTCTCGTAGAGCCCGATCCCGACCGCCTCGGCCGGCCGTGGGCCCTCCTGCCCGGCCAGGGCGTCGGCGGTCGCGGCCGTCCGGACCAGCCGGATGCAGGAGAGGACCGCGGCGACGCAGGCCGGGAGCAGGAAGAGCAACCACATGGGGTTGTTGTAGACCCGCCGCCGTCGTGGGTGGAACGCATTCCCGGACCGCGATACCGAACTGTGACGTCCGGGGCGGGCGGTGGTCAGGAACCGCAGCCGCCTCCGCCTCCGCCGCAGCTGGAGGAGGAGCTGCAGGAGGACCCGGAGCTCGACCCGCAGCTCGACGAGGAGGACCCGCCGCTCGACGACCCGCAGCCGCTGCTTCCGCCGCAGCCCGAACCGGAGGAACCGGAGTCGGAGGAGGAGCCGCACCAGGTGCCCGCGGTGCCGCAGGACGAGGAGGACGAGCCGGACGAGGAGGACGAGGAGGAGCCGGCGCCGGTGTGGGCGGCGGACCGGGCGGCCTGGTCGGCCGCCGCCGAGGCGAGCATCGCCTCCCGCAGCTGCTCGTCGGCCAGCTCGGCGGTGGCGAGGCCGCCGAGCGCCACGGCACCGAGCAACGTGGCGTCGCGGGCGTGCAGGGGGGCCGGCCGGTCGGCGGGCTTCCACGGCTTGCCGGTGTTCATCAGGGTGAGCTGACGCCGCCCGGCGGGCGTGATCCGGCCCTTGAGCGGCCAGCTGGCCGGCAGCGAGAACAGGCCGAACCCGAGCATGACCAGCGGGGCCCAGAGCGCCGGGCGGTCGTAGCCGGGCTCGTCGGAGTCCAGCAGGTAGGCGGCGACGGCGAAGACCACCACGTCGAGCAGGGCTATCCAGAGCAGCCGGCGGGCGGACCTGGCCCGCCGCAGCCGCACGGGGTCGCGCAGCAGACCGCGGTCGGCGAGCCGGTCGCCGATCTCCTGGACGGCGGCGGAGCGCATCACCGCGCGGCGCAGGGCGCCGAGCTCGCCGCTCCGGGACGGGCCGGCCGCCTCGATGACGGCCTGGTCGACGGCGTCGAACGCCAGGGTGCCGGTGAGGGTGACGAGGCCGGCGCGGTTCAGGACGGCGCGGCCGTCCCGGTGCATCCGGACGAAGGCGGTGTCGAAGACCCGGCCGGGGCCGCCGGCGAGGAAGGCGGTGTCCAGCAGCGGCAGGCCGCGGCCGGGCAGGCCCTTGGGGGACGGCACGCGCTTGGCGGCCCGCTTGGCCTGCGCGGCGTACAGCGCGGCGGCGAACAGCAGGAGGGCGGGGACGAGGAAGTAGCTGTTGTGCCACATGGGCGGATTCCCCCCGGGACGTGAGCGTTCTGGTGCCGCTCGTTCTGGTGCGCGGGGCCTGGCGGCCCGGTGCGGGTTTCGGGTGCGCGGGGTCCGGCGCCCGGTGTGTGGTGGGTGGTTCGTGGGGTCCGGCGAACGGTGCGCGGACCCGGTGACGTGGTGCGAGCTCCGGTGCTTGCCTGCTGCGGCCGGGCCGCCGGGTGTCAGGTCCGGCCGCCGGGCCGCAGGGCGCGGCGCAGGCGGGCGAGCGGGCCGGGCGGTCGTTCGGGGGCCGGGCGGAGCCAGCGTTCCAGGGCCCGGCGCCGTTCGGCGTCGAGCGGGGCGGCCGCGGTGCCTTCCGTCGCCGGGTCGCGCTTCGCCGGGTCGTCGGTTGCCGGGTCGTCCGTTGTCGGGTCGTCCGTTGCCCGGCGGGGCGGTTCGGTGAGCGCCCAGGCGGCGAAGGCGCGGGCGTCGGCGCGGTAACCGCCGGTCTGCGGGTGCCGTCGGGCGTAGGCGAGGAAGAGCGGCCCGTACTGCGGCCCGAGCAGGCGCGGCAGTGCCGGTGCCACCTTGGCGGCGGTGTCACGGCGCTTGGCTGCCAGGGCGGCGGACTGGGCGCGGACCTGGGCCGGATCGAAGCCGGGCGGCACCGGCCCGCCGGCCACCAGGGCGGTGAGCAGGTCGGTCTGCCGGGCGGCCAGCCGCTCCCGGGCCTCGTCGGTGGCGGTCACCGTGGGCCACCGCCGTCCAGCACCCGGCGCACGGCGTCGAGTTCGGCGGCCAGTTCGGCGGGCGGCGGGAAGGCGGCGTCGCGCTCCAGCAGCACGCCGGGCGGGGCGACCCGGGCGCAGAGCTCGGCCAGCACCTCCAGCACCGGCTCGGTGACCGGGTGGGCGTGGGTGTCGTGCCAGACCCCGTCGATCATGGTGCCGCCCGCGACGTGCACGTAGGCGAGGGCCTCCAGCGGCAGGCGGTCCAGCTCGGCGGCCGGGTCGATCCCGAGGTTGACCCGGTTGGTGTGCAGGTTGGCGACGTCGATCAGCAGCCGGACGCCGGTCCGTTCGACCAGCTCGGCGAGGAACTGCCCCTCGGTCAGCTCGTCGTCCGGCCAGGCCAGCTGGGCGGCGATGTTCTCCAGCGCCAGCGGGACCGGGAGCTGGTCCTGGGCGATCCGGACGTTCTCGGCGATGACGTCCAGGGCGTCGCGGGTGCGCGGCACCGGCAGCAGGTGGCCGGCCTCCAGGCCGTCGGCCCGGACGAAGGCCAGGTGCTCGGTGACCAGCGGGGACCCGAGGGCCCCGGCGGTCTCGGCGAGCCTGGCCAGGCGGGCCGGGTCGGGCCGGTCGGCGCCGCCGAGGCCGAGCGAGACGCCGTGCGGGATCACGGTCAGGCCGCGGGCGAGGAGGACGGTCAGGGACTCGGGCAGGTGGTCGGCGCAGACGTTCTCGGCGACGACCTCGACCCAGTCCAGGCCGGGCTGCCGCTCCACCACGGTGTCGATCTCGCTGCGCCAGCCGAGGCCGATGCCGAGCCGGCCGGCGGCACGGGCGGTGCCGGCCGTGGCGGTGCTGCCGGCCGTGCCGGCGGTGGTCCCCGTCGTCGTCGCGGGCGCTCGCAGTGCAGGAGAGGTCATGGGTGCGCCCCCTTCTGAGGGCTGGTGGGGAGCCGTCGGTCGGCGCGGGCCTCGTCGCCAGGGCCGCCGGGCTGTGCTGCTGAGGATGTCCCCGGACGGTACCGCTGCCAAGCCTCACCCGGACATCTCAGAGCATTATTTGAGCTTGGCGGCACGCGGGTGAGGGACTTTGGTCCCGTTCCCGTGACTTCTTCGCAGGTGGGGCCGGTAGGGCGGGCCTCGGGCCCGGGGAATAATCGGCTGCGTACGAGCCCGCCGCGGGTTAGCGTGACGCACCTATGACAACGCTGATAATTCGTGACTTCCGCCCCGACGACGCCGAGGCCGCCGCGGCGGCCCACCGTGCCGGCCGCGACCACCTGGTGATGACGGCCGAGGCCTTCGCCTGGCACGCCGCCCACCAGGCCGAGGGTGCGCACTTCCGCACCTTCGTGGCGGAGCTGGACGGCCGGGTGGTCGGGTCGGTCCGTTGCGCGCTGGTCACCGGCACGACGACCAAGGGCATCGGCTACGCCAACGGCAGCGTGCTGCCCGAGTACCGGCGGCGCGGTGCCTTCACCGGCCTGCTGGCCGCCGCCGAGCGGCACCTGGCCGAGCACGGCGTGGTCGAGGTGCACAGCTGGGTGGACGAGGACGAGGACGCGTTGGCCTTCGCCCGGGCCCGCGGCTTCACCGAGGGCCGGGTGGCCCACTTCGGCGGCCGTGACCTGACGCTGCCGCTGCCGGAGGCCCCGCCGCTGCCGGCCGGCGTCGAGCTGCGCCCGGCGAGCGAGTGGGCGGCCGACCCGTACCCGATCTTCGTGATCGAGGCGGACGCCATCCGGGACGAGCCGGGCGAGATCGAGATGGACGCCGCCGACTTCGAGGAGTTCCTGAACGGCGACTGGATCCACCCGGACCACGACCGCGACCTGACCGTCGTGGCCGTGGTCGACGGCGAGCCGGCCGCGTTCAGCGCGGTGCACACGGACGGCGTGGACCGGTACTGGTCGGCGTTCACCGCCTGCCGCCGGGAGTACCGGGGCCGGGGCCTGAGCAAGCTGGCCAAGCTGGAGTCGCTGCGCCGGGCCCGCGAGGCCGGGCTGCGCCGGGCGTACACCTCCAACGACGCGACCAACGCGCCGATGCTGGCGATCAACGCCTGGCTCGGGTACGAGCAGTGCGCCAGCGAGCGGAAGTTCACCAAGAAGCTGGGCTGAGACGCCGGTCGGCGGCCGGCCCGACGGACGGCCGCCGTCCGTCGGGCCGGCCGCCGTCGAAGTCGGGCGGCGTCGAAGTCGGTCGGCGGTGAGGCCGGGCCGGTCGGCCGGAACCGCGGCGGGCGTGACTGGGTGTCACCCGAACGGGTGAAGTGGGCGCATTTCGCGTGGTCGGCGCCGGGTGGGCTGCAGTGCCGGGAGTTTCTGGTGTTCTACGGGGCATCACCTCAGCGCAGACAGTTCGTGCCCGAGTCGTTCGCGCGAGGGGTGCCATGGAGATCCTCCTGCAGATCCTGGTCGGGTTCTTCCCGGCCGTGATCGGCTTCGTCGCCGCCCGGTCCCTCGCCCGTACCCGCCTCTTCCTGCGCTACGGCTTCCTGCGCGCGCTGCTCGCGCCGTACGGGCGGGTGCAGATCGTCACCCCCAGCATCGAGGTGGCGGAGTTCGCCTACGCCAAGGACGGCTGCCGGCTCACCAGCCGGGGGCCGAAGAACGTGCTCTTCATGCCGATGGCCGAGGCCCGGGCGATCGCCGAACTCACCGACCTGCTGCGGAAGATCAACCGGAAGGCGACCATCGAGCTGGTCACCGCCGGCGCCCAGGACCCGCGGATGCCGACCTTCTCGATAGGTGGACCGAGCGTCAACGCCTACTCGGCCAGCGTGCTCGCCGGCGACTTCCCGGACTTCCGGCTGGAACACCCCCGGGCGGCCCGGGCCCGCTGGGGCGGCATGGCGTTCGAGGCCCAGTACAACGCCGCCGACGAGCTGGTCCGCGACCACGGCTTCGTCTTCGTCACCCGCACCTCCCGGCACGCCCCCTGCATCGTGCTCTGCGGCGTCTTCGCCTTCGGGTCCGCGATGGCCGTCGAGGCCCTGGGGGCCGCGGGCCGGCAGTCCCCGCTGGCCGCGCTCTTCCGTTCCGGGGAGAAAGGATTCGTCGCCGTCGAGGGCCGGGTCATCGGCCTCGACACCGTCGACGTGACCGTCGAGGTGTGCCGGCCCCTGCCCCTGGTCTGAGACGCCGACGGACCGTCCCCCGGTGGGCCCTGCCCGACGGGACGGAACGGCCTGGACCGGGCGTGGTACAAGGGGGGAGGAATCGGGACAGGACAGGATGGTCCGTGACAGGAATTGTCTTGAATTGCAGAGGCCTTGCTCCACTCCTGTCACATCATCGGCATAATCGCGCCCATGACGATCAACCGTGCGAACGTGAGCACGATTGCCGATGACCTGTACGTCTGGCTTCCCCCGAAGCGCGGATGGGGTCTCGCCAACTGCGGGCTGCTGGCTTCGCCGAGGACGGCGCTCTGGATCGACACGCCCTACGATCCCTCGCTCGCCGCGGAGTTCCTCACCGAGAGCCGCAAGCGGCTCGCCGACGGCGTCACCGTCGACCGGGTGATCGTCACACACGCCAACGGCGACCACCTCTGGGGCGCCGGCGTGCTCCCCGGGGCGGAGATCATCGCCACCCGCGAGGCGCTGGAGCACATCCACTACGAGCCGACGCCCAAGCAGCAGCACGCCCTGGTCGCGAGCAGCGACCCGGACTCGCTGCTCGGCGGCTACCTCCGGCGCCACTTCGGCCAGTTCGACTGGTCGCAGACCGAGCCCGTCCGGCCCGACACCGTCTTCCACGGCGAGCTGGAGCTGCGGGTGGGGGAGTACCCCGTGCAGATCACCGGGCTCCCGTCCGCGCACACCGGTGGCGACCTGATCGTCCACCTCCCGCACCAGCGGGCGGTGTTCACCGGTGACGTGATCTTCGGATCGAGCGCCGAACAGCCCGGCGACCACCCCTCGCACTGGGCGGGGCCGTTGGAGAACATCATCGCCGCCTGCGAGCGCATCCTGGCGACCGGTGCCGAGATCTTCGTCCCGGGACACGGACCGGTGCTCGGCCGTGCCGGCGTCCGGGAACACATCGCCTACCTCGGCCACCTGCGCGAGCGCGCGCACGCCCTGCACGCCGCCGGGATCCCCGCGCTGGACGCGGCCCGCCGGATCATCGCCGAGCAGCGCTACCCCGAACTCGGCCTGCCCGAGCGGCTGGTGCTCACCATCGGCGCCGAGTACCGGCACCTGGACGGCACGGAGGTGCCGAACGTCCTGGAGGCGATGAGCCAGGTGGCCCTGGTGGCGCGGGAGTTGGACGAGGACACTGATCGGCGCACGCCCCGGCCACGGAACGGGACGGGCGGCACGACCACCCGGGCCTGAGCCGCCGGACACCCCCCGGGGCGACCCCGCCCCTCCGACCGAGGACCTCCGAGGACGTCGATGACGCAGCTCGTGTTGCCGGCCCTGGCACTGATCGCGGTCGCCGCGCTCGCGGCGACGGCCGTCCTGGCGCGCGCCCGCTCCCGGGCGCTGGCCCGGGCCGCCACCGCGGCGGCCGGGGCGGCCCGGACCGAGGAAGCCGCCCGCGCCGCCGAGAACCGGGCCCTCCTCGGCGAGGAGCGGGCCCGCGAGGCCCGGGCCGAGGCCCGGCGCTCGGCCGACGAGGCCCGGCAGGCGGCGGACCGCGCACTGGCCGCCGAGGACCGGGCGCACGAGGCGGAGCGCGGCACCGCGGAGGCCGTCCGCCGGGCCGTCGAGGCCGAACGCGCGACAGCCGGGGCCGAGCAGGCCGCGACCGTCGCCGGCCGCACGGCGTCGGAGGCCCGGCTCGCCGCCGAGACCGCCGAGGAGCGCGCCGCCGCCGCCGTGCGGCAGGCCGAGGCCCTGCTGGCCGAGATCGGCCACCTCGCCACCGAACGCGTGGCCGCCGCCGCCCTCCGGCTCAGCCACCCCAACGCGCCGGTCGCCGGACCGCTCGACCCGGCCGCCGTCGGCCCGGAGGCCGTCCAGACGCTCCAGGCCGTCCTCGACGCCGCGGCCGCCGCCGTGACCGACGAGCGCGAACGGGTCGACGCCGCCGCCCGCTCCGCGATGCGCGGGGCCACCTCCAAGATCCAGACCCTGCTCTACCAGATCCAGAGCCTGGTCCAGCAGCTCCAGCACGACAACGACGACCCCCGGCTGCTGGAGGTCGACTTCCGCAACGAGGTCGCGCTGCGCCGCATCCAGACCGTCGCCGTGCTCTGCGAGGCCTGGCCCGGCCTGGCCCGCACCGACTCGCCGCTCGCCGAGGTGGTGGTCGGCGCGCTCTCCCGGGTGCCCGGTTACGCCCGGATCAAGGTCGCCAACCACCTGCGGGAGAGCCGGCTGGCGGTGGTCGCCCGGGCCGCCGAGCCGCTGGCCATCGCCGTCGCCGAGCTCCTCGCCAACGCCACCGCGTACTCGCACCCGGAGACGGACGTCCCGGTGACCGTCCAGCAGGGCGGCCGGGGCGCGCTGGTGATCGTCGACGACAGCGGCATCGGGATGGAGGAGGACCAGCTGAGCCGGGCCCGCCGGCTGCTGTCAGGCCCCCCCGAGGTCCTGCTCACCGAGCTGGGCAACCCGCCGAAGACCGGCTTCGCCGTGGTCGGCAAGCTGGCCCGCCAGTACGGCTTCTCCTGCCACATCGAGCCCTCCCCGTACGGCGGCATGCGGACCATCGTGCGGGTCCCGGCCGGACTGCTGACCGTCATGGACGAGGGGCAGCAGCTCTCGGTGCTCACCCCGCTGCCGCTGCGGGCCGGGGCCGGGCCCGCCCCGGCGCCCACCGTGCAGGCGGTCCCGACGCCGTACGCCCGCCGGTCCGAGGACCGCTCCGGTGCGGCAGGCGGGTCCGGTGCGTCCGGCGCCGATGCGCCGGACGCTTCGGAGCGGCACGCGCCGCCGGCCATCCACGTCGTGCCCGCGGTGCACCTCGTCGCGGACGACGGCAGCGGGCTGCCCAGCCGTCGCCGGCGCCAGCCGCTGGCCGCGAGGCCGCAGCCGGCGGCACCGGGCGAGCCCGGGGAGCCGACGGCTGCGGGGGAGCGGCAGCCGGCCGGTCCGCCGGCCCGCACGCCCGAACAGGCCGCCGAGCGCTGGCAGGCCCTCCAGCACGGCACCGGCTCCGGCCGGGCCGCCGTGGCCCTCGCCGCCGTGACGGCCGCCGACGCCCGGGCCGAGGGTGACGGCGGTGACCCGGGCGGCGGTGACGGCGGTACTGCCGCGGCCACCGTCGCCGACGAGCCCGCCGCCACCGGCGCCGCCACCACCGACCACCGTCCGTCCCCCGCGGCGACCGGCCCCGCCGGCGCCGACCGGGCGGCCCCGCCCCGCCCCGACGCCGACCACACCGGCGCCGGACCCGCGGGCGCGTCCGGCCGCTAGATCCCCAGCCCCCGAAGGAGTCGAGCCGTGAGCAGCACGCCCAGCCCCACCGCCGCAGGGACCACCACCGCAGGCGCCGCCGCCGGTGCGGCCGCGGCCGGCACCGACGAGATCTCGTGGGTGCTGACCCCGCTGCTGGAGCTGCCGGGCGTCCTGCACGCGGTCGTCGCCACCGGTGACGGCCTCGTCGAGGCCGCGTCGGCGGGCCTCGGCCGCGCCTCCGCCGAGCGGGTCGCCGCGATGACCGCCACCGTGCACGCCGCCGCCCGCGCGTTCACCACCGCCTTCACCGACGTCGAGCAGCCCCGGCTGGCCCAGACCGTGGTCGAGTCCGAACTGGGCTTCGCCGTCGTCGTCCCGGCCGGGGAGAACACCTCGCTCGCGGTCTTCACCACGCCCGAGGCCCAGCTCGGCAACGTGGCCTACCAGATGCAGGTGCAGGTCGCCGCCCTGGGCCGCGCGCTGGCGAGCCCGGCCAGGCGGCAGGACGCGCCCGCCCGGTCATGACCGCCGTCCCCCGCAGGCGGATGGTCCCCGCCTACCTGGCCACCGGCGGCCGGTCCCGGCCCGGCACGGCCGGTTTCGACCGGCTCACCGTCCTGAGTGCCTCCGGCACCGAACCCCCGCCGGAGCTGGCGGAGTTGGGGGCCGAGCACGGTCGGCTCTGGGACCTGCTCCGCCCCGGCGCGCTCACCGTCGTGGAGGCCGCGGCCCATCTGCGGCTCCCGGTCAGCGCCACCGTCTTCCTCGCGGCCGACCTGGTCGAGGCGGGCTGCCTGCGCGCCCGCGCGCCGATCCCCCGCGCCCAGCAGACCGACCGCTCCATCGTCGAGAGGCTCCTCGTTGGACTCCGCACTCTCCGGTAGCCCGGCCGCGCCGGGCGGGCCGGACCGGGTGGGCTACCTGCCCGACCGGGACCAGACGCTGATGAAGCTGGTGGTGGCCGGCCCGTTCGGGGTCGGCAAGACGACGCTGATCCGCACGCTCTCGGAGATCCCGACCCTGCACACCGAGGAGGCGATGACCGAGACCGGAGCCCCGGTGGACGACGTGGCCGGCCTGACCGGCAAGTCCACCACCACCGTCGCGGTCGACTTCGGCCGGCTCACCCTGCCCGGCCAGGTGGTGCTGTACATGTTCGGCACCCCGGGCCAGCGCCGGTTCTTCCCGCTCTGGCAGGACATCGCCCGCGGCGCGGTGGGCGCCCTGGTGCTGGCCGACACCCGCCGGCTGGCCGACTCCTTCGAGATCATGGACATGGTCGAGGAGCAGGGCCTGCCGTACGCGGTCGCCGTCAACTGCTTCCCCGACGCGCCCGTCCACCCGCCCGACGTGCTCCGGGCCCACCTGGACCTGCACGCGAGCACCCCGTTGGTGCTCTGTGACGCCCGCGAGCGCGACTCCGGTCTGGACGCCCTGATCGCGCTCACCGAACACGTCCTGCACGGCCTGCCTGCCGGTACCGACCCCGCCGGTTCCGACCCGGCCGGTACCGATCCTGACGCGTCCGACCCCGCCGGTCCCGACCCCGCCGGTTCCGATCCCGCCGTGCCCGATCCCGCCCCGGAGCAGCCGTGACCAGCCCCGACGACGTACCCGCCGGCCCGACCGACGCCGTACCCGGCGACCCGGCCCCCCGGGCGGTCCCCCTCCACGGTCCGGCCTTCGCCGCCGACCCGCAGGCCGTCTACGAGCAGCTGCGCCGCCACGGCCCGGTCGCCCCGGTGGAGATCGCGCCCGGCGTCGAGGCCCTGCTGGTCACCGACTACCAGGCAGCCCTCGACCTGCTGCGCGACTCCGACACCTTCTCCAAGGACTCCCGGGCCTGGCAGCGGACCGTCCCGCCGGACTCCCCGCTGCTGCCGGTGCTCGGCTACCGCCCGACCGCCCTCTTCAGCGACGGCGCGACCCACGCCCGCTACCGCCAGGTGATCACCGACGGCCTGGCCCTGCTGGAACCGCACCTGCTCCAGCGCCGGGTGGCCGAGGTCGCCCACCGGCTGATCGGCACCTTCGAGGCCACCGGTTCCGCCGATCTGATCGCCGACTACGCGCGCCGCCTGCCGGTCCACGCCGTCACCACCTGGTTCGGGGTGCCGGAGGAGCACGCCGACCGTCTGGTGGCCGGGATCGTCGGCATGATCGAGTCGACCGAGAAGGCGGTGGCCGCGTACGGCGACGTCGTCGCGGTGGTCACCGCGATGGTCGCCGAGCGGCGCGAACGGCCCCGGCACGACCTGACCTCGTGGTTCCTCACCCACCCGGCGGGGCTGGACAACGAGGAGGTGGTCCGGCAGATCACGCTGACCATGATCGCCGGCAACGAGCCGACCACCAATCTGATCGGCAACGCGCTGCTCCGCCTCCTCACCGACGCCCGCTACGCCGGTTCGCTGTTCGGCGGCGCGATGACGGCGTTCCAGGCGATCGACGAGGTGCTCTGGCACGAGCCGCCGCTGGCCAACCTCTCCGCGCACTACCCGCGCTACGACGTGACCTTCCACGGCCGGGAGATCGCGGCCGGCTCCCTCGTCCTGGTCTCCTACGCGGCCGCCAACTCCCAGGCCGCCCCGCCCACCGGCGGCGGCGAGCTGGGCAGCGGCGAGTCCGCGCACCTGGCGTGGGCGGCCGGTCCGCACGCCTGCCCGGCCCGGGACCCGGCGCTGCTGATCGCCATCACCGCGATCGAGCAGCTCACCAGCCGCCTCAGCGAGCTGGAGCTCGCCACCCCCGCCGCCGGTCTCCGCTGGCGCCCGGGCCCGTTCCACCGGGCCCTGGTGGAGCTCCCGGTCCGCTTCGCCCCGGTCGCCGGATAGCGCGCGGGCCCGGGAACCGGTTCGGTTCCCGGGCCCGCCGCCCGCTGTCCGACGGCCGCCGAAACGGCCGCCGGTCCGGCTACTCCGCCGGCTTCAGCGTGAGCGAGACGCTGTTGATGCAGTACCGCTGGTCGGTCGGCGTGCCGTAGCCCTCGCCCTCGAAGACGTGTCCGAGGTGTCCGCCGCAGCGGGCGCAGCGGACCTCGACCCGGCGCATGCCGAGCGTGCTGTCCTCGATGTACTGGACGCGGTCACCGGCGAGCGGCGCGTAGTAGGACGGCCAGCCGCAGTGGCTGTCGAACTTGGTCTCCGAGCTGAACAGCTCGGCGCCGCAGGCCCGGCAGCCGTAGACGCCGACCGTCTTGGTGTCGGTGTACTCGCCGGTGAACGGGCGCTCGGTGCCGGCCTCCCGGAGGACGTGGTACTCCTCCGGCGAGAGCTCGGCGCGCCACTCGGCGTCGGTCTTCTCGATCTCGTAGCTCATGACGGCTCCAGGTCGGGGGACTCAGACGTTGGTGGCAACGTTCGCGAGGTGCTTCAGGATTTCCGGGCCCAGGTTGGTGACGTCGCCCGCACCCATGGTGAGCAGCAGGTCGCCCGGGCGGGCCAGGCCGGCCAGCAGGGCGGGGGCGGCGGCGAAGTCGTGCTCGGCGGTGACCTCGGCGCCCGCGGTCCGGGCCGCGTCGATGATCAGCTCGCTGGTGACGCCCGGGATCGGGTCCTCGCGGGCCGGGTAGATGTCGAGCACGACGGAGGAGTCGGCCAGGGCCAGGGCGGCGCCCATCTCCTCGGCGAGCTGCTGGGTGCGGCTGAACAGGTGCGGTTGGAAGACCACCAGGACGCGGCCGTCGGTGGCCTCCCGGATCGCCTCCAGGTCGGCGGTCATCTCGGTCGGGTGGTGCGCGTAGGAGTCGATCACCTGGACGCCGCCCGCCTCGCCCTTGAGCTGGAGGCGGCGGCGCACGCCGGTGTAGGCGGCGATGGCCTTGGCCAGGTCGGCGGCCGGGACGCCGAGCGCGACGCCGGCGGCCAGCGCGGCGACCGCGTTGTGGGCGTAGTGCCGGCCGGGCACCGAGACGGTGAAGGTGAGCTCGGCGCCGTCGAGCAGGACGGTGACCTCGCTGGTCATGCCGTGCGCGACCACCGACAGGACACGGAGGTCGGCGTCCTCGGCGGCGCCGACGGTGACCACCCGCAGGCCCTCGCGGCCGGCCACCCGGGCGGTCAGCTCGCGGGCGCCGTCGTGGTCGGCGGAGACGACCAGGGTGCCGCCGGGGGAGATCCGGCCGACGAAGGTCTCGAAGGACTCGTAGATCTCGTCGATCGAGGCGTAGTTGGCGTGGTGGTCCAGCTCCACGTTGAGCACGATCGCCACCTCGGGCGCGTACTTGTGGAAGCTGCGGTCGCTCTCGTCGGCCTCGGCGACGAAGATCTCGCCGTCGCCGTGCCGGGCGTTGGAGCCGGGCGCGTCGAGGTCCCCGCCGATCGCGTAGGACGGGTCGAGGCCCAGCTCACCGAGCGCGACGGCGAGCATGCTGGTGGTGGTGGTCTTGCCGTGGGTGCCGGCGACGGCCAGCGCCCGGCGGCCGCCCATCAGCGCGGCCAGCGCGTCCGAGCGGTGCACCACCGGGATCCCGCGCTCGCGGGCGGCGGCCAGCTCCGGGTTGTCGGCGCGGATCGCGCTGGAGACCACGATGCTGCTGGCACCGTCCGGGACGTGCTCGGCGGCGTGGCCGATGTGCACGCTGGCACCCAGGGCGCGCAGGGCGAGGACGGTCTCGGACTCCTTGGAGTCGCTGCCGGAGACGCTGGCACCGCGCACCGCGAGGATCTTCGCCAGGCCGGACATCCCGGCGCCGCCGATACCGATGAAGTGCGGGGCGTGCAGGTCGTGCGCGGCGTCGTTCAAAACGGGACTCCGTACGGGCTGTGGGCCCCTCCTGCCCGACGGCGGGCGCGGAGGGAGGGACGGGTGTGGTGGAGGGCGGGCGGCAAGGGCGAATCGTCCTCGCGGACCGGACCGCAAGGACGATTCTGCACCACCGGAGGCCCCGGCCCCCTGTGCCCGAGAGCGGGCGAGGAGGGCGTCAGGAGTCGCTGGCGAACAGCCGCAGCACCGGAACGCCCACCTTGTGCCGGGCCTGGGAGGCCCAGTCGCGGTGGAAGAACTCCTCCACGAAGTGCGGCGAGGTGAGCACCACCACCTCGTCGGCCCGGTGCTCCTCGACCACGGTGCGGAGCCGGTCGAGGGGCTTCTCCTCGACCAGCTCGCCGACCGCCTCGGCGCCGGCCTGCCGCAGGTGGCGCAGGCTGTGCTCCAGCGACTCGGTGGCCACCGTCGGCTCGCTCTCGGACTCGTCGTGCTCGTGGACCACCTTGTCGAGGTGGCCGAGGGCGACGTCGTCCAGCGCCCGCAGCAGCTCGTCCTGCTTGCCGCGCGGTTGCATCAGGACGACGAAGGACACCGTCTCGTCGCTGTGGAGCGTGGTGACCAGCTCCACGTCGGCGTCGGAGAGTGCCTTTTCGATCATCAGTACCGTCTTGAACACGTGAGTCCCTTCCAGTCGCCGGCCCCCGGGCTCCGGCATCGGATCCCATACTGCCCCGGCGGAAGCTTTCCGCACCTTGCTCACCCGACAGACGGGCCACGCGGAGGGAACGTCCCAAGTGGGAGCGGGATCACTTTCCGGGGGTCACGGGGTCGGCGGACGCAGGTAACGGGTGAAGAGGAATCCTTTCTGCTCGATCAATGAGACCAGTCGCATCCGCTGCACGTCCGGCATTTCCGCATCGTGGATGATCCGCGGCGCGTCGCCGGCCGTGATCAGCGGTGCCAGCGACAGGCACAGCTCGTCGAGCAGGCCGGCGGCGGCCAGCTGTCCCAGCAGCCGCGGTCCGCCCTCGGTCAGCATCCGCGTCCAGCCCCGGTCGGCCAGGGCCGCGACCGCCGCCCGCAGGTCCACCGAGCCCCGGCCCGCGACGATCACGTCCGCCACCTCGGCCACCGCCGCGCGGCTCTCCCCGGGCGCGTCCTCGGTGGTGATCACCACCGTCCGCACCAGCGGCTCGGTGAACAGCGGCGCCGCCAGGTCCAGGCCCAGCGAGCGGGTGACGACCGCGATCGCCGGCGCCGGGGCCTGCCCGGCCGCCTGCCGCGCCCCGGCGAACTCGGCCCGGGCGCGGGCCGGCCGGTACCCCTCGGCACGGACCGTCTCGGCGCCCACCAGCACCACGTCCGACAGCGCCCGCAGCACACCGAAGATCCGCTTGTCCGCCGAACCCGAGAGTCCCTCGGAGAGCCCGTCCAGCCGGGCCCCGCCGTCCAGGCCGGCCACCATGTTGGCGCGCAGCCACGGACGGCCGTGATTCACCTGGTCGGGGTACGCGTAGACGGCGGCGAGCGACTCCAGCGAGGCCGGATCGGCGAACTGCCCGCCCGGCGGGCTGATCAACTGATGCATGCCGCCAGTCTTCCACCGGCGCGCGCCGGCGGCCGGGGCCCGCCGCGTGTGCGGTCGGGCGTACCCTGTACTACCGTGCCAGCAGCCTCACACCCCGACTCCGTGATCGACGCCGTGATCGACCCCGAGCTGATAGCCACCACCGGCCCCGCCGGACCGGTCGCGCTCACCGACCGGCGCCCCGTCGTCCCCGCCGAGCGGCTGGTCGCCGAGATGGTGCCACCGCCGCGTTTCTCCGACGTGAGCTTCGGGACGTACCTCCCCGACCCGACGCAGCCCAGCCAGTACGAGGCCGTCCAGGTCCTGGAGCAGTTCGCCGGCACGCTCGCCGCCGGGAAGGGCTCCGCCCCGAAGCGCAGCTGGTTCCGCCGCAGTGCCCCCGTGCCCACCGGTCCGGCCGGCGTCTACCTGGACGGCGGCTACGGCGTCGGCAAGACCCACCTGCTCGCCTCGCTCTGGCACGCCGCGCCGGGCCCCAAGGCCTTCGGCACCTTCGTCGAGCTGACCAACCTGGTCGGCGCGCTCGGCTTCCAGCAGGCCGTGACCACCCTCTCCGGCCACACGCTGCTCTGCATCGACGAGTTCGAACTGGACGACCCCGGCGACACCGTGCTGGTCTCCACCCTGCTCGGCCGGCTGGTCGACAACGGCGTCAAGCTCTGCGCCACCTCCAACACCCTGCCCGAGAAGCTCGGCGAGGGCCGGTTCGCCGCCGCCGACTTCCTCCGCGAGATCCAGGGCCTGTCCGCGCACTTCCGCCCGATGCGGATCGACGGCCAGGACTACCGCCACCGCGGCCTGCCGGACGCCCCGCCGCCGTACTCCGACGCCCAGGTGGACGCCGCCGCGGCCCGCACCCCGGGCGCCTCGCTGGACGACTTCGACGCCCTGCTCGGCCACCTCTCGGCCGTCCACCCCAGCCGCTACGGCGCCCTGCTGGACGACGTGACGGCGGTCTGCCTGCGCGGCGTGCGACAGGTCGACGACCAGTCCACCGCGCTGCGCCTGGTCGTCCTCGCCGACCGGATGTACGACCGCGAGCTGCCGGTCACGGCCTCCGGGATCCCCTTCGACCGGGTGTTCCCGGAGGAGATGCTGCGCGGCGGCTACCGCAAGAAGTACCTGCGGGCCGTCTCCCGCCTGGTCGCGCTCGCCCGCGACAGCGCCCGCTAGGGCTCGTCCGACGGACGGGCTCCGGGCCCTGCCCGGGCCTTCCCGGTCTCCCCGGCCTCCCCGCGGGTTTCCCCGCCGGGGCCGCAATGTCGGTGGCGGGTCGTACGGTGGACACGTGCGACCCATCACGAGTATTGAGCGGTCAGAGACGCCCTTCGAGGTCGTCAGTCCCTACCAGCCCAACGGCGACCAGCCCGCGGCCATCGCCGAGCTGGAGCGCCGGGTCCGGGCCGGGGAGAAGGACGTCGTCCTGCTCGGCGCCACCGGTACCGGCAAGTCGGCCACCACGGCCTGGATGATCGAGAAGCTCCAGCGTCCCACCCTGGTGATGGCGCCGAACAAGACCCTGGCCGCCCAGCTCGCGAACGAGTTCCGCGAGCTGCTGCCGAACAACGCGGTCGAGTACTTCGTCTCGTACTACGACTACTACCAGCCCGAGGCGTACGTCCCGCAGACGGACACCTACATCGAGAAGGACTCCTCGATCAACGAGGAGGTCGAGCGGCTGCGCCACTCCGCCACCAACTCGCTGCTCACCCGCCGGGACGTCGTCGTGGTCGCCTCGGTCTCCTGCATCTACGGCCTCGGCACCCCGCAGGAGTACGTGGACCGGATGGTGAGGCTCAAGGTCGGCGAGGAGATCGACCGCGACGTCCTGCTCCGCCGCTTCGTCGACATCCAGTACACCCGCAACGACCTCGCCTTCACCCGCGGCACCTTCCGGGTCCGCGGCGACACCATCGAGATCTTCCCGGTCTACGAGGAGCTCGCCCTCCGGATCGAGATGTTCGGCGACGAGATCGAGGCGCTGTACACCCTGCACCCGCTCACCGGCGAGATCATCAGCCAGGACGACTCCGTCCACGTCTTCCCGGCCTCGCACTACGTCGCCGGCCCGGAGCGGATGGAGCGCGCGGTCGGCGACATCGAGAAGGAGCTGGAGGGGGCCCTCGCGCGGATGGAGAAGCAGGGCAAGCTGCTGGAGGCCCAGCGGCTGCGGATGCGCACCACGTACGACCTGGAGATGCTCCGCCAGATCGGCACCTGCTCCGGCGTCGAGAACTACTCGATGCACTTCGACGGCCGTGAGCCCGGCTCCCCGCCGAACACCCTGCTCGACTACTTCCCGGAGGACTTCCTCCTGGTCATCGACGAGTCGCACGTCACCGTCCCGCAGATCGGCGCGATGTACGAGGGCGACGCCTCGCGCAAGCGCACGCTGGTCGAGCACGGGTTCCGGCTCCCGTCGGCGATGGACAACCGCCCGCTGAAGTGGGAGGAGTTCCAGAAGAGGATCGGCCAGACCGTCTACCTCTCGGCGACCCCCGGCCAGTACGAGCTGTCCCGCGGTGACGGCCAGGTCGAGCAGATCATCCGCCCGACCGGCCTGATCGACCCCGAGGTGATCGTCAAGCCCACCGAGGGCCAGATCGACGACCTGGTGCACGAGGTCCGCAAGCGGGTGGAGAAGGACGAGCGCGTCCTGGTCACCACCCTCACCAAGAAGATGTCCGAGGACCTCACCGACTACATGCTCGGCCTGGACATCCGGGTCCGGTACCTGCACAGCGACATCGACACGCTGCGCCGGGTCGAGCTGCTGCGCGAGCTGCGGGCCGGCGAGTACGACGTGCTGGTCGGCATCAACCTGCTCCGTGAGGGCCTTGACCTCCCCGAGGTCTCCCTGGTGGCGATCCTGGACGCCGACAAGGAGGGCTTCCTGCGGTCCGGCACCTCGCTGATCCAGACCATCGGCCGCGCCGCCCGTAACGTCTCCGGCCAGGTCCACATGTACGCGGACCGGATCACCCCGGCGATGGAGAAGGCCATCGACGAGACCAACCGCCGCCGCGAGGTCCAGCAGGCGTACAACAAGAAGCACGGGATCGACCCGCAGCCGCTGCGGAAGAAGATCGGCGACATCCTGGACACCCTCACCCGTGAGGAGGTCGACACCGACCAGCTGCTCTCGACCGGCTACCGCGGTACCGGCGCCAAGGGCGCCAAGGCCCCGGTGCCGGCGCTGGGCGCCACCCGCAAGCCGGCCAAGTCCTTGCCGGCGGCCGAGCTGGCCGACCTGATCCAGTCGATGACCGAGCGGATGCACGCCGCCGCGACGGACCTCCAGTTCGAGGTCGCGGCCCGGCTGCGCGACGAGGTGAAGGAACTGAAGAAGGAGCTGCGGCAGATGCGGGAGGCCGGCATCGCGTAGCGGCCCCGCGCAGGCTCCTCGACGCCCCGCCGGGCGTGGCCGGTTCCGTTCCCGGTCGTGCCCGGCGGTGTCTAGCCCCGCCACGAAGGGGTACACGGCGATCGAAGCGTTCTGCCGCAGGGCCTAGGCTGGCCTGCGGTGCCGCCACGCGAGGGGGCGGCCGAAACAGGGGGCCTCAGCCGGGGGACGGCAACGGGGTGTTCCACCGTGGAGCCTGCGCGGGGATCGACCGCGGGGCTGGGCAGAGAGGACACATCGCCGTGTCGGTGACACTTGCCAAGGGGCAGCGGGTCAGCCTCCAGAAGGGTTCGGGCGAGACGCTGACCGTCGTCCGGATGGGCCTCGGTTGGAAGGCGGCGCCCCGGCGCGGGCTCTTCGGCAGCCGGACCAGGCAGATCGACCTGGACGCCTCGGCCCTGCTGTACGCCGAGCGGACCCCGTCGGACGTGGTGTTCTTCCAGCACCTGGAGAGCGCCGACGGCTCGGTCAGGCACACCGGGGACAACCTGGTCGGCGGAGCCGGTGCGGGGGAGGACGACGAGGCGATCCTGGTCGACCTGGCGCACGTGCCGCCGCACATCACCCAGGTGGTGTTCACGGTGAGCTCGTACACCGGGCAGACCTTCGCCGAGGTCCAGAACGCGCACTGCCGGCTGGTGGACGAGTCGACCGGGCTGGAGCTCGCCCGGTACGAGCTGACCGGCGGCGGTCCGCACACCGGGCAGGTCATGGCGAAGGTGTTCCGCGAGGAGGACGGCGGCTGGGGGATGCAGGCGATCGGCGCTCCGGCCCGCGGCCGGACCTTCCAGGACCTGCTTCCGGCCATCGAGCCGTACCTGTAGCGGCGGGCCCCGAGCGGGCCCGGAGCGGCTCGGGCGTGGGCCCGGAGCGGCCCGGGAGCGGCCCGGTCCCGGGGGTCCTTTACCTTCTTTACCTTTCCTTGGGGCTGCTGTTACCCTGGTTGGCAGCGGAGGGGAGTATTCCCCCGCAGTTGCCCCGTCATCACGGGCGTCCCCAGCGGCGTCCCGGGGCGCTGGTCCGCGGGCGCGCAGCAGCGCGTCCGACGGGCGGAAGAGACCTCCGGCAGTGACGATGACTGTCTCGCCTACCTGCCGGAGGAGCAGTAGTGGACGTTTCCGTAAGTTTGTGGGTCGGCACGATCGTGGTGCTTCTGGCACTGATCGTGGCCGACTTCTTCATCGGCGGTCGCAAGCCGCACGAGGTGTCGATCAAGGAAGCCGGCATCTGGACCACGGTCTGGGTCGTGCTCGCGGCACTCTTCGGTGGATTCCTCTGGTGGCACTCCGGCGCCCAGCCGGCCGGTGAGTTCTTCGCCGGGTACATCACCGAGAAGTCGCTCAGTGTCGACAACCTGTTCGTGTTCATCCTGATCATGGGCAAGTTCGCGGTGCCCCGGATCTACCAGCAGCGCGTGCTGATGTTCGGTGTGATCATCGCGCTGGTGCTCCGGGCGGTCTTCATCGCCGGCGGCGCGGCCCTGGTCGCGCAGTTCTCCTGGGTGTTCTTCATCTTCGGCGCCTTCCTGATCTGGACGGCGTGGAAGCTGATCAAGGAGGCCCGGTCCGACGAGGAGGACGAGGAGTTCGAGGAGAACCGCCTGCTCAAGTCGATCGAGCAGCGCTTCCCGTCGACCGACAAGTACCACGGCACCAAGCTCTTCATCCGGGAGAACGGCCGCCGGCTGATGACCCCGATGCTGATCGTCATGCTGGCGATCGGCACCACCGACGTCCTGTTCGCGCTGGACTCGATCCCGGCGATCTTCGGTCTGACCCAGGACCCGTACATCGTCTTCACCGCCAACGCCTTCGCCCTGATGGGTCTGCGGCAGCTGTACTTCCTGATCGGCGGCCTGCTGAAGAAGCTGGTCCACCTCTCGTACGGCCTGTCGGTGATCCTCGGCTTCATCGGCGTGAAGCTGGTGCTGCACGCGGCGCACGAGCAGGGCGCGAACGTGCCGGAGATCGGCATTCCGCTCTCGCTGGGCTTCATCGTGGTGGTGCTCGCCGTCACCACCGTGACCAGCCTGATGGCCTCGAAGAAGGCCGAGCGGGCCGAGGCGGAGAAGATCGACGCCTGAGCCCCGCCCCCCGGCCCGGCGGGCCCGCGACCGAGCAGTGGTCGCGGGCCCGCCGTCGTCGTGTCAGCCCCGCGCGGGCCTCCGCACGGGCCCCGCACGGCCCTCCGTGGGGTCCTCACGGGCCTGCGGGGGCCCGCCCCGCGCCTACCAGCCGCGCTCGCGCCAGGCGGCCAGGTTGGGGCGCTCGGCGCCCAGGGTGGTGTCGTTGCCGTGACCGGGGTAGACCCAGGCCTCGTCCGGCAGGACGTCGAAGAGCTTCTCGTTGACGTCCCGGAACAGGCTCCGGAAGGCCTCCGGGTCGCCCCAGGTGTTTCCCACCCCGCCAGGGAAGAGGCAGTCCCCGGTGAACACGTGCGGGTGGCCCTGCGGGTCGTCGTAGACCAGCACGATCGCCCCGGGGGTGTGGCCGACCAGGTGCCGCACGGTCAGCTCGCAGTGGCCCACCCGCAGGGTGTCGCCGTCGTCCAGCGGCAGGTCGGTCGGCACCTCGACGGCCTCGGCGTCGATCCGTCCGGCGGCGGTGCGGGCGCCGGTGGCGGCGACCACCTCGGCCAGCGCGCCCCAGTGGTCGTGGTGCCGGTGCGTGGTGACCACGGTGGCCAGGTTCTCGCCGACGGTCTCCAGCAGCGCCGGCGCGTCCGCCGCCGCGTCGATCAGCAGCTGCTCGTCGGTGTCGCGGCAGCGCAGCAGGTAGGCGTTGTTGTCGTAGGGGCCGACCGCCACCTTGGTGATGATCAGGTGGGCCAGGTCGCGCACGTCCGGCGGTCCGCCGACCTTGACCGCTCCGTGGTACGTCATCCGTCCGCTCCTCGTCATGGGGGTTCTGGGATCATCCTCGCGCCGAGCGGGCCGTCAGCCCAGCGGGGGGAGCGGGGGCAGGGCGGCCCGGCCGTCGGCGAGCGGGACGCCGTCCTCGCGGACCAGCAGGCCGTCGCCGTCCGAGCGGCCGGAGAGCCAGGCGGTGAGGGTCCGGACGGGGCCCTCGACGCTGAGCCGGGCCTCCCCGTCGGCGGAGCCGATCCGGGCCCGGTCCCCGGTGTCCCCGGCCACCAGCAGGGCCGCCGGGAGGGCTGTCGGGAGGTCCCCGGAGGCCCCGGCGCCCGCGGCGGCGTCCGCGCCGGCGAGCCTGGCCGCCAGCCGCCGGAACTCGGCCGTGGCGAAGGACTCCGGCCAGTCCGCGGGGGAGTAGCCGGCGGCGAGGTCGACGTGGTGGTACTCGACCTCCATCAGCCGCTTCCACGGGATCTCGTGGGCCGGGAAGAGGTAGCCGGAGCGGTGGCGCACCGAGGCGGCCCACGCCTCGGCGGGCAGCAGCGCGGCGGCGGCGGCGAAGCCGGCGTGGGAGTCCCGGACGTCGTCGGCCTGGACGTCGAGCGGGCGGGGCGCGCCCTCCTCGATGCCCAGGTCGCGGGCCTCGTCGCTCGCGTACTGCGGGACGTCGGTGCCGGTTCGGGCGCCGTCGAGCAGGTTGACCAGCGAGTCGGCGTTGCGGGCGACGTGGGCCAGCACGTGGCCCCTGGTCCAGCCCGGCAGGGCCGAGGGGCCGGCGACGGCCGCGGGCTCCAGCGCGGCGAGGGTCCGCAGCAGGCGGCCGGTGGCCTCGGCGACGTCGGTGAGCCGGGCCGCGGCGAGGTCGGCGGGGTTCTGGGGGGCGGTCATGGGTCGGTGGCCTCCGGTTCGGCTGCTCCACGGCGTTGCCCACCGGCCCCGCCGCTCGTTGACGTGGTGACGCTATCGCCGTTCTCCGGCGTTGAGCAGGGGCTTTTTCCGGACCTGCGTCAAGGCTGGCAGGGTGGCGGTCACTCATTCGGGTGGACCCGGCTGGACAGGCTCGTTAATCGAACGCGTGAGCTAGTAGGCTGACTGGCGCATCCTGGAGGAAGTACACACGACTTCCACCAGCCCTCCCGCCCCGGAGAAAGGCGCCAGAAGCAGTGGCCGACCGCCTCATCGTCCGCGGTGCTCGCGAGCACAATCTCAAGAACGTCTCGCTCGACCTGCCCCGCGACTCCCTCATCGTCTTCACGGGCCTCTCCGGGTCCGGCAAGTCCTCCCTCGCCTTCGACACGATCTTCGCCGAGGGGCAGCGCCGCTACGTCGAATCGCTGTCCTCCTACGCCCGCCAGTTCCTCGGGCAGATGGACAAGCCCGACGTCGACTTCATCGAGGGCCTCTCCCCGGCCGTCTCGATCGACCAGAAGTCCACCAACCGCAACCCGCGCTCGACCGTCGGCACCATCACCGAGGTCTACGACTACCTCCGCCTGCTGTTCGCCCGGATCGGCAAGCCGCACTGCCCGCACTGCTCCCGGCCGATCGCCAAGCAGTCGCCGCAGGCCGTCGTGGACAAGGTGCTGGCGCTCGCCGAGGGCACCCGCTTCCAGGTGCTCAGCCCGGTCGTGCGGGAGCGCAAGGGCGAGTTCGTCGACCTCTTCGCCGACCTCCAGTCCAAGGGCTACGCCCGCGCCCGGGTGGACGGCGAGACGATCCAGCTCGCCGAGCCCCCGAAGCTCAAGAAGCAGGAGAAGCACACCGTCGAGGTGGTCATCGACCGCCTCACCGTCAAGGAGAGCGCCAAGCGCCGCCTGACCGACTCGGTGGAGACGGCCCTGCGGCTCTCCGGCGGCATGGTCGTGCTCGACTTCGTCGACCTCCCGGAGGACGACCCCGAGCGCGAGCGGATGTACTCCGAGCACCTGTACTGCCCGTACGACGACGTGTCGTTCGAGGAGCTGGAGCCGCGCTCGTTCTCCTTCAACTCGCCGTTCGGCGCCTGCCCGGACTGCTCCGGCCTCGGCAACCGGATGGAGGTGGACCCGGAGCTGGTCGTCCCCGACGACGAGAAGTCGCTGGACGAGGGCGCCATCCACCCGTGGTCCGGCGGCCACACCAAGGAGTACTTCCAGCGCCTGATCGACGCGCTCGCCGGCGAGCTGGGCTTCCGCACCGACCTCCCCTGGGCCGGCCTCCCGGCCCGCGCCAAGAAGGCCCTGCTGTACGGGCACAAGCACCAGGTCGAGGTCCGCTACCGCAACCGGTACGGGCGCGACCGCTCGTACACCACCGGCTTCGAGGGCGCGGTGCCGTTCATCCAGCGCCGGCACACCGAGGCGGAGAGCGACTCCAGCCGCGAGCGCTTCGAGGGCTACATGCGCGAGGTGCCCTGCCCGACCTGCAAGGGGACCAGGCTCAAGCCGGTGGTGCTGGCCGTCACCGTCGAGGACCGCTCGATCGCCGACGTCTCGTCGATGTCGATCAGCGACTGCTCCGACTTCCTCGGCGCGATGAAGCTCAACGCCCGGGACAAGCAGATCGCCGAGCGCGTGCTCAAGGAGGTCAACGAGCGGCTCCGCTTCCTCGTCGACGTCGGCCTGGACTACCTCTCGCTCAACCGCGCGGCGGGCACCCTCTCCGGCGGCGAGGCCCAGCGGATCCGGCTCGCCACCCAGATCGGCTCCGGCCTGGTCGGCGTCCTCTACGTGCTGGACGAACCGTCCATCGGCCTGCACCAGCGCGACAACCACCGGCTGATCGAGACCCTCGTGCGGCTCCGCGACATCGGCAACACGCTGATCGTCGTCGAGCACGACGAGGACACCATCAAGATGGCCGACTGGGTGGTCGACATCGGCCCCGGCGCCGGCGAGCACGGCGGCAAGGTGGTCCACTCCGGCTCGCTGAAGCAGCTGCTCACCAACAAGGAGTCGCTGACCGGGCAGTACCTCTCCGGCAAGCGCTTCATCCCGATCCCGGAGGCCCGCCGCGACCGGGACAAGAAGCGCCAGCTGACCGTCCACGGCGCCCGTGAGCACAACCTCAAGGACGTCACGGTCGGCTTCCCGCTCGGCACCTTCACGGCGATCACCGGCGTCTCCGGCTCCGGCAAGTCCACCCTGGTCAACGACATCCTCTACACCCACCTCGCCCGGGAGCTGAACGGCGCCCGCACGGTCCCCGGCCGGCACACCCGGATCACCGGCACCGACCTGGTGGACAAGGTGGTCCACGTCGACCAGTCGCCGATCGGTCGCACCCCGCGCTCCAACCCGGCCACCTACACCGGCGTCTTCGACCACGTCCGGCGGCTCTTCGCGGAGACCCAGGAGGCCAAGGTCCGCGGCTACCTGCCCGGCCGGTTCTCGTTCAACGTCAAGGGCGGCCGCTGCGAGAACTGCTCCGGCGACGGCACCATCAAGATCGAGATGAACTTCCTGCCGGACGTCTACGTGCCGTGCGAGGTCTGCCACGGTGCCCGGTACAACCGGGAGACGCTGGAGGTGCACTACAAGGGCCGGTCCATCGCCGAGGTGCTGGACATGCCGATCGAGGAGGCGCTCGGCTTCTTCGAGGCCGTCCCGGCGATCGCCCGGCACCTGAGGACGCTCAACGACGTCGGCCTCGGCTACGTCCGGCTCGGCCAGTCCGCGCCGACCCTCTCCGGCGGCGAGGCGCAGCGCGTCAAGCTCGCCTCCGAGCTCCAGAAGCGCTCCACCGGCCGGACGGTCTACGTGCTCGACGAGCCGACCACCGGTCTGCACTTCGAGGACATCAGCAAGCTGATCAAGGTGCTCTCCGGGCTGGTGGACAAGGGCAACACGGTGATCGTCATCGAGCACAACCTCGATGTGATCAAGACCGCCGACTGGGTCGTCGACATGGGCCCCGAGGGCGGCTCCGGCGGCGGCACGGTGGTCGCCGAGGGCACCCCGGAGCAGATCGCGGCCGTCGCGGAGAGCCACACCGGCAAGTTCCTCCGGGACATCCTGCCGGGCGAGTTCGCCGACGCCCCGGTCGTCAAGGCCAAGGCACCGCGCAAGCGCGCCGCGGCCGCCCGGAAGTAGCCGGGCAGGAGACCCGAACCCGCCCCGGCCGCCCCCCGACGCAGGGGGAGCGGCCGGGTAAGGGTTGCATAGACTGCGCCCGGCCCGACCAGCAGCCGGGCCGCCGCGGCCACCTCGTGGCCGCGGCGACACCAGCCAGACCAGGAGCACCCTCATGCCCGAGGCCCCCGACCGCCTGCCCTCCGGCAGCCCCGCCACCTCCCGCCGCACCCTGCTCTGCGGGGCCGCGGCCGTCCTCGCCGCCGGCGGCACCCTGGCCGTCTCCGGCTGCTCCTCGTCCTCCTCCGACTCCGCCGCCCCCAAGACCCCGGTGGACGTCGGCCCGGCCTCCGCCGTGCCCGTCGGCGGCGGCACCGTCTACCGCGAGAAGAAGATCGTCGTCACCCAGCCGACCGAGGGCCAGTACCGGGCGTTCAGCGCCAAGTGCACCCACGCCGGCTGCATCGTCGACCAGGTCAAGAACCAGAAGATCCAGTGCCCCTGTCACGGCAGCTTCTTCGGCATCACCGACGGCGCCGTGCTGGACGGCCCGGCCCCCACCCCGCTGCCCGCGTACACCGTGGCCGTCGAGGGCGGCAACCTCAAGGTCACCCCGAGCTGAAGCAGTTGATCTCCCCTCCGCAGGCCCGGCCCGACTCGGTACGGTGGACCCATGGCTGACCCGTCCACCTACCGCCCGTCGCCGGGCGCGATCCCCGTCTCGCCAGGCGTCTACAAGTTCCGCGACGCCCACGGGCGGGTCATCTACGTCGGCAAGGCGAAGAGCCTGCGCCCGCGGCTCTCCTCCTACTTCCAGGACCTCGCCGGGCTGCACCCGCGCACCGCGACCATGGTCACCACCGCCGCCTCGGTGGAGTGGACCGTGGTCGCCACGGAGGTCGAGGCGCTCCAGCTGGAGTACTCCTGGATCAAGGAGTTCGACCCCCGCTTCAACGTCAAGTACCGCGACGACAAGAGCTATCCGGAGCTGGCGGTCACCCTCAACGAGGAGTACCCCCGGGTCCAGGTCATGCGCGGCTCGCACAAGAAGGGCGTCCGCTACTTCGGCCCGTACGGCCACGCCTGGGCGATCCGCGAGACCGTCGACCTGCTGCTGCGCGTCTTCCCCGTCCGCACCTGCTCCAACGGCGTCTTCAAGCGCGCCCGCCAGGTCGGCCGCCCCTGCCTGCTCGGCTACATCGGCAAGTGCGCCGCCCCCTGCGTCGGCAAGGTCTCGCCCGAGGAACACCGCGCCCTGGCCGAGGACTTCTGCGACTTCATGGCCGGGCGCACCGGCAACTACCTGCGCCGCCTGGAGGGCGAGATGCAGGAGGCCGCGGTCGAGATGGAGTACGAGAAGGCGGCCCGGCTGCGCGACGACATCGGCGCGCTCAAGCGGGCGATGGAGAAGAACGCCGTCGTCCTCGCCGACGCCACCGACGCGGACCTGCTGGCCGTCGCCGAGGACGAACTGGAGGCCGCCGTCCAGATCTTCCACGTCCGCGGCGGCCGGGTCCGCGGCCAGCGCGGCTGGGTCACCGACAAGGTCGAGGACGTCGACACCGCCGGCCTGGTGGAGCACGCCCTCCAGCAGCTCTACGGCGGGACGGACGAGGACGAGCGCAGCGAGTCCGTCCCCCGCGAGGTCCTCGTCCCGGCGCTGCCCGAGCCGGTCGACCCGGTCCGCGACTGGCTGAGCGGCCTGCGCGGCAGCCAGGTCGACCTCCGGGTGCCGCAGCGCGGCGACAAGAAGGACCTGATGGCCACCGTGCAGCGCAACGCCCAACAGGCGCTCGCCCTGCACAAGACCAAGCGCGCCTCCGACCTCACCACCCGCAGCCGCGCCCTCCAGGAGATCGCCGACGCCCTGGAGCTGGACTCCGTCCCGCTGCGCATCGAGTGCTTCGACATCTCCCACCTCCAGGGCGAGGACGTGGTCGCCTCGATGGTCGTCTTCGAGGACGGCCTGGCCCGCAAGAGCGAGTACCGCCGCTTCCAGATCAAGGGCTTCGAGGGGCAGGACGACGTCCGCTCGATGCACGAGGTGATCAGCCGGCGGTTCCGCCGCTACCTCCAGGAGCGCGAGCGGACCGGCGAATGGGCCGTCCCCGAGGAGGGCCCGGACGACGAGCCCGGCGCCGCCGAGGTGCCGGGCGGTCCGGTCGACCCCGAGACGGGCCGCCCGCGCCGCTTCGCCTACCCCCCGCAGCTGATCGTCGTCGACGGCGGTCAGCCCCAGGTCGCCGCCGCCCGGCGGGCCCTGGACGAGCTCGGCATCGACGACGTCGCGCTCTGCGGCCTGGCCAAGCGCCTGGAGGAGGTCTGGCTGCCCGGCGACGACGACCCGGTCGTGCTCCCGCGCAGCAGCGAGGGCCTCTACCTGCTCCAGCGGGTCCGCGACGAGGCCCACCGCTTCGCCATCGCCTACCAGCGCGGCAAGCGTTCCAAGCGACTCACCGCCGGAGAACTGGACTCCGTCCCCGGCCTCGGCGAGACTCGCCGTCAGGCGCTGCTCAAGCACTTCGGCTCGCTGAAGAAGCTCCGGGCGGCCACCGTCGACGAACTCTGCGCAGTCCCCGGCATCGGCCGGCGGACGGCGGAGACAGTTGCGGCGGCGTTGTCGTCCCGTACACCTGCCGCACCAGCCGTGAACACGGCCACGGGCGAGATCATCGAGGACGGCGCCGACGATCCGGTGCCCGCGGCGCCCGAGACCGCACCCATCCAGGAGACGCCATGACGGCCGACGCCGCCCGTCAGCCTGCGCGCCCCGGATCACTCGCCCGAGTGGACCGGGGAAGCTTGCCCGCGCGTCGCGCGTTCTCCACATGCAGAACCACCGAGAGCGGGGAACCGAAGTGACCGTGTCCGATTACGGGGGCACCGCGCGGCCGGAGGCCGGCGGAGAGAACGCCCCGGAGCTGGTGATCATCTCCGGCATGTCCGGAGCCGGCCGCTCCACCGCGGCCAAGTGCCTGGAGGACCTGGGCTGGTTCGTGGTGGACAACCTGCCGCCGGCCCTCATCCCGACCATGGTCGACCTCGGAGCCCGCTCCCAGGGCAACGTCGCCCGGATCGGCGCCGTCGTGGACGTCCGCGGCCGGCAGTTCTTCGACGACCTGCTGACCTCCCTGGACGAACTGGAGAAGCGCGGCATCCGGCTGCGCGTGGTCTTCCTGGACTCCTCCGACGACGCACTGGTCCGCCGCTTCGAGGGCGTGCGCCGCCCGCACCCGCTCCAGGCCGACGGCCGGATCGTCGACGGCATCGCGCAGGAGCGCGACCTGCTGCGCGAGCTGCGCGGCGAGGCCGACCTGGTGATCGACACCTCCAACCTCAACGTCCACCAGCTGCGCGCCAAGCTCGACGCCCAGTTCGCCGACCACGACGAGCCCGAGCTGCGGGCCACCGTGATGTCGTTCGGCTTCAAGTACGGCCTGCCGGTCGACGCCGACCTCGTGGTGGACTGCCGCTTCCTGCCCAACCCGCACTGGGTGCCCGAGCTGCGGGCCCGTACCGGCACCGACGGGGACGTCGCCGACTACGTCTTCCAGCAGCCCGGTGCCAACGAGTTCCTCAACGGTTACGCGGAGCTGCTGCGCATCGTCACCGAGGGGTACCGGCGCGAGGGGAAGCGCTACATGACGCTTGCCGTAGGCTGCACCGGTGGCAAGCACCGCAGCGTCGCGATGTCCGAGCGCCTGACGAAACGTCTCATCTCGGACGGCGTCGAAACGGTGCTCGTCCACCGGGACATGGGACGGGAGTAGCCGCCGTACCCCCTGCCGGCCGCCGGCGGAGGCCGGCGGCGGGCAAGAGGAACGCGAGGTAGGTGTGACGGGATACGTGCCCGGGCGGCAGTTTCAGAACAAGACCGCCGACCGGAGTGGGCTCCCGGCCCGGTCCTTCGTGACCGGCCGGTCCCGCTCCGGGGCGGCCCGCACCGGCCCGGCCCGTCCCCACCAGACGCCCCGGACCAACCAGGCGCCCCGGATCACCGCCCTCGGCGGCGGTCAGGGCCTGTCCGCCTCGCTCTCCGCGCTGCGCCGGCTCACCACCGACCTCACCGCGGTGGTCACCGTCGCGGACGACGGCGGCTCCAGCGGCCGGCTCCGTGAGGAGCTGGGCGTGCTGCCGCCGGGCGACCTCCGCAAGGCGCTGGCCGCGCTCTGCGGCGACGACGACTGGGGCCGCACCTGGTCCGAGGTGATCCAGCAGCGCTTCACCGGCAGCGGCGAGCTGGGCGGCCACGCCGTCGGCAACCTGCTGATCGTCGCGCTGTGGGAGAAGCTCGGCGACCCGGTCGCCGCCCTGGACTGGGTGGGCCGGCTGCTCAACGTCCAGGGCCGGGTGCTGCCCATGTCGGCCGTCCCGCTCGACATCGAGGCGGTCGTCCGCGGCCACGACCCGGCGTACCCGGCCGAGCTCGCCGCCGTCCGCGGCCAGGCCAGCGTCGCGGTGACCCCGGGCACCGTGCAGTCCGTCCGGCTGGTGCCGGACGAGCCGCCGGCCGTGCCGGAGGCGGTCACCGCCGTCCGCGAGGCGGACTGGGTGGTGCTCGGCCCCGGCTCCTGGTTCACCAGCGTGCTGCCGCACCTGCTGGTGCCCGACCTGGTCAAGGCGCTGGTCGAGACCCGCGCCCGCCGCCTGCTCACCCTGAACCTGGCCCCGCAGCCCGGCGAGACCGAGGGCTTCACCCCGCAGCGCCACCTGGAGGTCATCGCCGACCACGCCCCCGCCCTTGCGGTGGATGCGATCCTGGTGGACGAGCGCGCCGTCACCGGCGGTGCCTTCGGCCAGGCCGACCTGGCGGGCCTGGAGAAGGCCGCCGAGCGGATGGGCGCGGCCCTGGTGCTCGGCCGGGTCGCCCGTACCGACGGCACGCCGCGACACGACCCGGAGCTCTTGGCAGCCGCGTACGACCGGATTTTCCGGACACATGGAAGGATCGGGCCATGGCGATGACTCCAGCGGTGAAGGACGAAATCAGCCGGCTCCCGGTCACCCGGGCCTGCTGCCGCAAGGCGGAGGTGTCGGCGATCCTGCGATTCGCGGGCGGGCTGCACATCGTGAGCGGCCGTATCGTGATCGAGGCGGAGCTGGACACCGGCGCTGCCGCGCGTCGTCTGCGCAAGGACCTGCTGGAGATCTTCGGACACTCCTCGGACCTGGTCGTGATGGCCCCCGGCGGCCTGCGGCGCGGCAGCCGGTACGTGGTCCGGGTGGTCAAGGACGGCGAGCTGCTGGCGCGCCAGACCGGCCTCGTGGACGGCCGCGGTCGCCCGATCCGGGGCCTGCCCCCGGCCGTGGTCTCCGGCGCCACCTGCGACGCCGAGGCGGCCTGGCGCGGGGCCTTCCTGGCACACGGCTCGCTCACCGAGCCCGGCCGGTCCTCGTCGCTGGAGATCACCTGCCCCGGCTCCGAGGCGGCCCTCGCCCTGGTGGGCGCCGCCCGCCGGCTCGGCATCCCGGCCAAGGCCCGCGAGGTGCGCGGCGTGGACCGGGTGGTGATCCGTGACGGCGACGCCATCGGCGCGCTGCTCACCCGCCTCGGCGCCCACGAGTCGGTGCTGGCCTGGGAGGAGCGCCGGATGCGGCGCGAGGTCCGGGCGACCGCCAACCGGCTGGCCAACTTCGACGACGCCAACCTGCGCCGCTCGGCCCGCGCCGCGGTCGCGGCCGGCGCCCGGGTGCAGCGCGCGCTGGAGATCCTCGGCGAGGAGGTGCCGGAGCACCTGGCCGCCGCCGGCCAGTTGCGGATGCAGCACAAGCAGGCCTCGCTGGAGGAGTTGGGCGCCCTCGCCGACCCGCCGCTGACCAAGGACGCGGTGGCCGGCCGGATCCGCCGGCTGCTGGCGATGGCCGACAAGCGCGCCTCCGAGCTCGGTCTGCCGAGCACCGAGGCGAACCTGACGGACGAGATGGCACTCAACTGACTCTTGACGACCGCGCTCGACGGTGATCTCCCCGCCGGTGTCCGTTCCTCGGGCACCGGCGGTGCCGTGTCCGGGGACTGGGACGGCGGCCCGTGCCGGAGGGCCCCGCGGGCCCGGGACCAACTGCCCCGGAGGGCAAGGACGGAAGGCCTGAAGGTGCTTGGAACGCGCGCCACGCCAGGGGTTGCGAAGCGGGCTGATGTGCTCTACCCGGCCTCGGAGGGGTAGGGTCATAGGCGGTCGGGGACATCCCAAATTCCACCCCGTCGGCATAGCGTCCGGCGTACCTAACGAGGAGATCGGTTCGTGACGATCCGGGTAGGCATCAACGGATTCGGCCGCATCGGCCGCAACTTCTTCCGTGCGGTTCAGGCCCAGGGCGCGGACATCGAGATCGTCGGTGTCAACGACCTGACCGACACCAAGACCCTGGCGCACCTGCTCAAGTACGACTCGATCCTGGGCACCTTCCAGGGCGAGGTCTCGCACACCGCTGACAGCATCACCGTCGACGGCAAGACCTTCAAGGTCATCGCCGAGCGTGACCCGGCCAACCTCCCCTGGGGCGAGCTGGGCGTCGACATCGTCATCGAGTCGACCGGCATCTTCACCAAGGCCGAGGCGGCCAAGAAGCACGTCACCGCCGGTGCCAAGAAGGTCATCATCTCGGCGCCCGCCACCGACGAGGACATCACCATCGTCATCGGTGTCAACGACGAGAAGTACGACGCCGAGAAGCACACGGTCATCTCCAACGCCTCCTGCACCACCAACTGTGTGGCGCCGCTGGCCAAGGTGCTGAACGAGAACTTCGGCATCGTCAAGGGTCTGATGACCACGGTGCACGCGTACACCAACGACCAGGTCACCCTGGACTTCCCGCACAAGGACCTGCGTCGCGCCCGCGCCGCGGCCCTCAACATCATCCCGACCTCGACGGGTGCCGCCAAGGCGACCGCCCTGGTCCTGCCCGAGCTCAAGGGCAAGCTGGACGGCACCTCGCTGCGCGTTCCGGTCCCGACCGGTTCGATCACCGACCTGGTCGTCACCCTGGAGCGCGACGTCACCGTCGCCGAGGTCAACGAGGCGTTCAAGAAGGCCTCGGAGACCACCCTCAAGGGCATCCTGCAGTACACCGAGGACCCGATCGTCTCCTCCGACATCGTGAACTCGCCGTTCTCCACGATCTTCGACTCGCTGATGACCATGGTCCAGGGCAACCAGGTCAAGATCTTCGGCTGGTACGACAACGAGTGGGGCTACTCGAACCGCCTCGTCAACCTGACCACCCTCGTCGGTGACCGGCTCTGACGCAGCGGGAGCTGATGTGAAGTAGGGGGGAGGGCCCGGAAGGCATGTGCGACGCCGTCCGGGCCCTCCGTCTGCGCACCCTCAACTCCCCTTTGACGGCCCGCCGTTGTGCCGTCGCCTGCTCCATCTTCTCGCCAGGAGACCGAAGACCGTGAAGACCATCGAAGACCTGGACGTCGCCGGCCGACGCGTGTTCGTCCGCGCGGACCTGAACGTGCCGCTGTCCGGCGCCACGATCACCGACGACGGCCGGATCCGCGCCGTCGCCCCGACCATCGCCAAGCTCGTCGAGCGCGGAGCGAAGGTCGTCGTCGCCTCCCACCTCGGCCGCCCCAAGGGCGAGCCGGACCCGCAGTTCTCCCTCGCGCCGGTGGCCGTCCGCCTCGGCGAGATCCTCGGCACGCCGGTCGCGTTCGCGACCGACACCGTGGGTGAGAGCGCGAAGGCCACCGTCGCCGCCCTGGCCGACGGCGAGGTCACGCTGCTCGAGAACCTGCGGTTCAACGCCGGGGAGACCAGCAAGGACGACGCCGAGCGCGGCGCCTTCGCCGACCGGCTGGCGGACCTCGCCGACCTCTACGTCGGTGACGGCTTCGGTGCGGTGCACCGCAAGCACGCCTCGGTGTTCGACCTGCCGGCCCGCCTGCCGCACGCGGTCGGCGACCTGATCGCCACCGAGGTCGGCGTGCTCAAGCGCCTCACCGAGGACGTCGAGCGTCCGTACGTGGTGGTGCTCGGCGGCTCCAAGGTCTCCGACAAGGTCGGCGTGATCGACAACCTGCTCGGCAAGGCCGACCGCATCCTGATCGGCGGCGGCATGGCGTACACCTTCCTCAAGGCCAAGGGCCACGAGGTCGGCATCTCGCTGCTGCAGGAGGACCAGATCCCGACGGTGCTGGACTACCTGAAGCGCGGCGAGGAGAGCGGCGTCGAGTTCGTGCTGCCGGTGGACGTCGCGATCTCCGGGTCGTTCCCCGACACCAAGACGTTCGCACCGGTCGAGGACTTCGCGGTCGTGGACGCCGACGGCATCCCGGCCGACAAGGAGGGCCTGGACATCGGCCCCAAGTCCCGCGAGCTCTTCGCGGCGAAGCTGGCCGACGCGAAGACGGTGTTCTGGAACGGTCCGGTGGGCGTCTTCGAGCACCCGGCCTTCGCCGAGGGCACCAAGGCCGTCGCCCAGGCCCTGGTCGACGGCGACGCGTTCTCCGTGGTCGGTGGCGGGGACTCCGCCGCGGCCGTCCGTATCCTGGGCTTCGACGAGACGAAGTTCGGGCACATCTCGACCGGCGGTGGCGCGAGCCTCGAGTACCTGGAGGGCAAGACCCTTCCCGGTCTCGCCGCCCTGGAAGGCTGACAACGCAATGACTGAGCGTCTCCCGCTGATGGCGGGCAACTGGAAGATGAACCTCAACCACCTTGAGGCCATCCAGCACACCCAGAAGCTGGCCTTCGCGCTGGCCGACAAGGACTACGAGTCGGTCGAGGTGGCCGTCCTCGTGCCCTTCACCGACCTCCGCTCGGTGCAGACCCTGGTCGACGGCGACAAGCTGAAGATCAAGTACGGCTCGCAGGACATCTCGCAGCACGACTCCGGTGCCTACACCGGCGAGATCTCCGGCCCGATGCTGGCCAAGCTCAAGTGCACCTACGCGGTGATCGGCCACTCGGAGCGCCGCCAGTACCACGGCGAGAACGAGGAGATCGTCAACGCCAAGGTGAAGGCCGCCTACCGCGCCGGGATCACCCCGATCCTCTGCATCGGCGAGCCGCTGGAGATCCGCAAGGCCGGCACCCACGTCGAGTACACCCTGGCCCAGCTCGACGGCGGCCTGCAGGGCGTCCCGGCCGACCAGGCCGAGTCCGTCGTGGTCGCCTACGAGCCGGTCTGGGCGATCGGCACCGGCGAGGTGGCGACCCCCGAGGACGCCCAGGAGGTCTGCGCCGCCATCCGCGCGCGGATCGCCGAGCTGTACGACGCCGAGCTGGCCGGGAAGGTCCGGGTGCTCTACGGCGGTTCGGTCAAGTCCTCCAGCGCGGCCGGCCTGATGGCCAAGCCGGACGTCGACGGCGGCCTGGTCGGCGGTGCCTCGCTGGACGCCGACGAGTTCGTCAAGATCGTGCGGTACCGTGACCAGGCAGTAGGCTAACGCCGCCGCAGCAACGTAGGCTTTGGGGCCGGGCCGCCGTACGCGGCCCGGCCCCTTCGCCGAAGATACGAGAGAGTTGGTCCCGTCGTGGTTATCGGGTTCTCGATTGCCCTGATCGTCTTCAGCCTGCTGATGATCCTCCTGGTGCTGCTGCACAAGGGGAAGGGCGGCGGCCTGTCGGACATGTTCGGCGGCGGCGCGATGTCGACCGGTGGCGGCTCGGCGGTGGCCGAGCGCAACCTGGACCGCATCACGATCGTGGTCGGGCTCGGCTGGTTCGCGTCCATCATGGTGCTCGGCCTGGTCATGAAGTACAAGAGCTGACGTACCTCTGACGCCCCGTCGCCCCGCGGCCTATGCTGGAACGGTCCGGGGCGGAGCCGGTGATGGCGCAACCTTAACTCCTGCTTACACTAGGACGACTTTCGCCACCGACGCGCATCGCGGCGGGTCGGCGCACCAGCACGCAGGGAGTCAGACCGTGGCAAGTGGCAACGCCATCCGTGGCAGCAGGGTCGGAGCCGGCCCGATGGGTGAGGCGGAGCGTGGCGAGTCCGCCCCCCGCAACCGGATCACCTTCTGGTGTGCCAACAAGCACGAGACCCGTCCGAGCTTCGCGGCCGAAGCGGTCATCCCGGAGACCTGGGACTGCCCGCGGTGCGGTTTCCCGGCCGGCCAGGACGAGCACAACCCGCCCGCCCCGTCCCGCAACGAGCCGTACAAGACCCACCTCGCCTACGTCCGCGAGCGGCGCACCGACGCCGACGGCGAGGCGATCCTCGCCGAGGCGCTGGCCAAGCTCCGGGGCGAGATCTGAGCCACGGGTCGGAACCGCCCGGCTGCGGGCGACGAGCAACGCCGAAGGGCGTCACCGTTCGGGAGAACGGTGACGCCCTTCGCGCATGCTCAGGCCGAGGCCGGGGGGTAGAGCTGGGGCGGCAGTTGGGCCGCCGCGGAACGGTCCAGCAGCCACAGCGTGCGCCCGCGCCCGTACGCGCCGGAGGCGGGTGCCTGGAGCTCGCCGGGGCCGGACAGGGCCAGCGCGACCGCGCCCGCCTTGTCCTCGCCCGCCGCCAGCAGCCAGACCTCGCGGGCCTCCCGGATCGCCGGGAGGGTGAGCGAGATCCGGGTCGGCGGGGGCTTGGGCGCGCCGCGCACGCCGACCACCGTCAGTGCGGTCTCCCGGACGCCGGGGTGCTCGGGGAAGAGCGAGGCGACGTGGGTGTCCGGGCCGACGCCGAGCAGCAGCACGTCGAAGGCGGGGACACCGAGCCGGTCGCCGGGACCGGCGGCCTTCGCCAGCTCCTCCGCGTAGCGTGCGGCGGCGGCCTCGACGTCCGAGCCGTCCACGCCGTCCGACGCGGGCATCTCGTGCACCCGCGCCGGGTCGAGCGGGACGGCGTCCAGCAGCTCGGCCCGGGCCTGGACGGCGTTGCGGTCCGGGTCGGCGGCGGCCACGAACCGCTCGTCGCCCCACCAGAGGTCGAGCCGGGCCCAGTCGACCGCGTCCCGCGCCGGGGAGGCGGCGATGGCGGCCAGCAGGGCGTTGCCGTTGCGTCCGCCGGTGAGCACCACCGAGGCGGTGCCGCGGGCGGACTGGGCGTCCACGATCCGGGTGATCAGCCGGGCCGCGGCCGCCTGGGCCATCAGCTCCTTGTCCCGGTGGACGACCAGCTGCGGGGTGGCGGCCGTCATGCCTCCGCCTTCTTGGCACCGCGCTTGCCGGCCGGCTTCTTCGCCGGAGCGGGAGCGGGAGCAGGGGCGGGTGCGGGGGCCTCGGCGGCCACCGCGGCCCCGGCGGCCTCCGCCACGGCCTCCTCGGCGACCTTGTCGGCCACCTCGGCCCGCGCGGCCGACTCGGCGGCGGTCGGTTCGAGCAGCCGGTCCACCGGCGTGCGCACGGCCGCCGCGTAGATGTCGTCCGGGTCGAGCCGGCGCAGCTCCTCGGCGATCAGCTCCGAGGTCTCGCGGCGCTTCAGCGCCACCTGGCGGTCCGGCGAGCCGGGCATGGAGAGCGTGCCCATCAGGCCGTCCGGGCGGTCCAGGGTGATGTCCCCGTCCGTGGTGCGCAGGTGCACCGCGGTGATGCCCGGGCCGTTGGTGACGACCCGTTCGACGGGCACGTGCAGCCGGGTGTGCAGCCAGAGGCCGAGCAGCTCGACGCTGGGGTTGTACGGCTCGCCCTCGACCACCGCGGAGGTGATCGTGGACGGCCGCTGGTCCAGCGCGGCGGCCAGCATCGAGCGCCAGCCGGTGATCCGGGTCCAGGCCAGGTCGGTGTCGCCCGGGGTGTAGCTCTGGGCGCGCTGGGCGAGCTGGCCGACCGGGGACTCGGCGGTGACCGCGTCGGTGATCCGGCGCTGGGCGATCGAGCCCAGCGGGTCCTGCGCCGGGTGCAGCGGCGCATTCTCCGGCCACCAGACCACGACCGGGGCGTCCGGCAGCAGCAGCGGCAGGGCGACCGACTGCGCGTGCGAGACCAGCTCGCCGTGCATGCGCAGGATGACCGTTTCGCCGGAGCCGGCGTCGGAGCCGACCAGGATCTCGGCGTCCAGGCGGGTCTCGGCGCGGGCCCGGGGCGAACGCCCGGCGCGCTTGATGACCGCCAGGGTGCGCGAGGGGTGCTCGCGGGAGGCGTCGTTGGCGGCCTTGAGGGCGTCGTACGCGCTGCCCTCGTCGGTCACGATCACCAGGGTGAGCACCATGCCGGCAGCGGTGGAACCGCTGGCCCGGCGCGCCTCCATCAGGGCGGCGTTGATCTTGCTGGACGTGGTGTTCGTAAGGTCGATCTTCATGGCCGGCGCCAGCTCCTGCCGTCTCGTGCGAGCATCTCGTCAGCCTCGGCCGGTCCCCAGGTGCCGGCCGGGTACTGCGCGGGCTTGCCGTGCGCGTCCCAGAACCTCTCGATCGGGTCGAGGATCTGCCAGGACAGCTCGACCTCCTGGTGGCGCGGGAACAGGTTGGCGTCCCCGAGCAGCACGTCGAGGATGAGCCGCTCGTACGCCTCGGGGGACGACTCGGTGAAGGACTCGCCGTAGGCGAAGTCCATCGTGACGTCGCGGACCTCGAAGGAGGTGCCCGGCACCTTGGAGCCGAACCGCACGGTGACGCCCTCGTCCGGCTGGACCCGGATGACCAGGGCGTTCTGCCCCAGCTCCTCGGTCGCGTAGGAGTCGAACGGCAGGTACGGGGCGCGCTGGAAGACCACCGCGATCTCGGTGACCCGACGGCCCAGCCGCTTGCCGGTCCGCAGGTAGAACGGCACACCCGCCCAGCGGCGGTTGTTGATCTCCAGCTTGATGGCCGCGTAGGTGTCCGTCTTGGAGTCCGGGTTGATGCCGTCCTCGTCGAGGTAGCCGACGACCTCCTCGCCGCCCTGCCAGCCGGACGCGTACTGGCCGCGCACGGTGTGCTTGCCGAGGTCGGCCGGGAGCTTGACGGCGCTGAGCACCTTGAGCTTCTCGGCCACCAGCGCCTTCGGGTGGAAGGACGCCGGCTCCTCGATGGCGGTGAGCGCCATCAGCTGGAGCAGGTGGTTCTGGATGACGTCCCGGGCCGAGCCGATGCCGTCGTAGTAGCCGGCCCGGCCGCCGATGCCGATGTCCTCCGCCATGGTGATCTGCACGTGGTCGACGTACGACCGGTTCCAGATCGGCTCGAACATCTGGTTGGCGAAGCGGAGCGCCAGGATGTTCTGGACGGTCTCCTTGCCCAGGTAGTGGTCGATCCGGAAGACCTCGTCCCGGGGGAAGACCTCGTGGACGATCCGGTTCAGCTCCTGGGCGGACTCCAGGTCGTGGCCGAAGGGCTTCTCGATGACGGCGCGGCGCCAGGAACCCTGGGGCGGGTCGGCCAGGCCGTGCTTCTTCAGCTGCTGGACGACGGTCGGGAAGAACTTCGGCGGGACGGAGAGGTAGAAGGCGAAGTTGCCGCCGGTGCCCTGCGCCTTGTCCAGCTCCTCGATGGTCGCGCGGAGCTTGTCGAAGGCGTCGTCGTCGTCGAAGTCGCCCTGGACGAAGCGCATGCCCTTGGCGAGCTGCTGCCAGACCTCCTCGCGGAAGGGGGTGCGGGCGTGGTCCTTGACCGCGTCGTGCACCTCCTTGGCGAAGTCCTCGTCCTCCCACTCGCGGCGGGCGAAGCCGACGAGCGAGAAGCCCGGCGGCAGCAGGCCGCGGTTGGCCAGGTCGTAGATGGCCGGCATCAGCTTCTTGCGGGACAGGTCGCCGGTGACCCCGAAGATGACCAGGCCGGACGGCCCCGCGATGCGCGGGAGCCGCCGGTCGGTGGGGTCACGAAGCGGGTTGACGGGGGCCGGCGTGGGGTCGCCTGCGTCCGAGTCCGACGTCAACTCAGGGAAGTCAGTGCTCACTTGATGAACTCCGCTTTCGTGCGCTGGCTGTGTGAGCAGGGGTCACTTCTCGCCGGCGAAGGAGGCCAGCGAAGCGGTGACGGTGTCGAGCAGCTCGTTCCAGGACTGCTCGAACTTCTCCACGCCCTCGTCCTCCAGGACCTGCACGACGTCGTCGTAGTCCACGCCGGCGGCGGCGATGGCGTCCATGACGGCCTTGGCGTCGGCGTAGTTGGGGACGATGGTGCCGCCGGTGACCACGCCGTGGTCGCCGGTCGCCTCAAGGGTGGCCTCGGGCATGGTGTTGACGGTGCCCGGGGCGACCAGCTCGGTGACGTACAGGGTGTCCGGCAGGGCCGGGTCCTTGACGCCGGTGGAGGCCCAGAGCGGGCGCTGCGGCTTGGCGCCGGCGGCCTCCAGGGCGCGCCAGCGGTCGCTGCCGGCGGTCTTGGCGTCGACGCTGCCGAAGACCTCCTCGTACGCCTGGTAGGCGAGGCGGGCGTTGGCGAGCGCGGCCTTGGAGCGGAGGTTCCGGGCGTCGCCGCCGATCTTGTCCAGGCGCTTGTCGATCTCGGTGTCGACACGGGACACGAAGAAGGACGCGACCGACTCGATCTGCGAGAGGTCCAGGCCCTTGGCCTTGGCGGCCTCCAGGCCGGTCAGGTAGGCGTCGATGACGGCCTTGTAGCGCTCCAGCGAGAAGATCAGCGTGACGTTGACGCTGATGCCCCTGCCGATGACCTCGCCGATCGCGGGCAGGCCGGCCCTGGTCGCGGGGATCTTGATGAACACGTTCGGGCGGTCGACCAGCCACCACAGCTGCTTCGCCTCGGCGACGGTGGCGGCGGTCTCGTGGGCGAGCCGCGGGTCGACCTCGATGGAGACCCGGCCGTCACGGCCGTTCGAGGCGTCGTAGACCGGGCGCAGCACGTCGGCGGCGTCCCGCACGTCCGAGGTGGTGATCATGCGGACGGCCTCGTCCGTGGTGACCTTGCGGACGGCGAGGTCGCGCAGCTGGCCGTCGTAGGAGGAGTCCCCGCCGCCGATGGCCTTCTGGAAGATGGTCGGGTTGGTGGTGACGCCCACCACGTGCTTGTGCTGCACCAGCTCGGCGAGGTTGCCGCTGTTGAGGCGCTTGCGGCTGAGGTCGTCCAGCCAGATCGCCACGCCTTCGTCGCTGAGGCGCTTCAGTGCGTCAGTCATGGTGCTTCAGTCCTTCGTCCGTATATCCGTGGGGTCCTCGGGTGCCGGCCGGGCGCCCGGTGTGCGGTCGGGCGCCCGGCCGGCGGCTGCCGTCAGCGGTTGACGGCTTCCAGCGAACGCAGCGCGATGTGGGCCTCGGCGACGACGCGCTCGGCGGTCAGGCCGAACTCCTCGAAGAGGACCTGGTAGTCGGCGGAGGCACCGAAGTGCTCCAGCGACACGATCCGGCCGTGGTCGCCCACCAGCTCGCGCCAGCCCTGGGCGATGCCGGCCTCGACCGAGACGCGGGCCTTGACCGACGGCGGCAGCACGCTGTCGCGGTAGGCCTGGTCCTGCTCCTGGAACCACTCGAAGGACGGCAGCGAGACGACGCGGGTGGCGACGCCCTCGGCCTCCAGGACCTCGCGGGCCCTGACGGCCAGCTGGACCTCGGAGCCGGTGCCCAGCAGGATCACCTGCGGGTCACCGGTGGACGCCTCGGCGAGGACGTAGCCGCCCTTCGCGGTGCCCTCGGCGGAGCCGAACACCGTCCGGTCGAAGGTCGGGACGTTCTGGCGGGTGAGTGCCAGGCCGACCGGGCCGGGGTGGCTGCTGTGACGCTCCAGGACGGTGCGCCAGGCGACGGCGGTCTCGTTGGCGTCGGCCGGGCGGACCATGGACAGGCCCGGGATGGCGCGCAGCGAGGCCAGGTGCTCGACCGGCTGGTGGGTCGGGCCGTCCTCGCCGAGGCCGATGGAGTCGTGCGTCCACACGTAGGTGACCGGCAGCTTCATCAGCGCGGCGAGGCGGACGGCCGGGCGCATGTAGTCGGCGAACACCAGGAAGGTGCCGCCGAAGACGCGGGTCCCGCCGTGCAGCGCGATGCCGTTCATGGTCGAACCCATGGCGTGCTCGCGGATGCCGAAGTGGATGGTCCGGCCGTACGGGCTCGCCGACTTCAGCGGGTTGCCCTCGGGGAGGAAGGAGCTGTCCTCGTCGATGGTGGTGAGGTTGGACTCGGCGAGGTCGGCCGAGCCGCCCCACAGCTCCGGGATCACCGCGCCGAAGGCCTTCAGTGCCTCGCCGCTGGCCTTGCGGGTGGCGACGGCCTTGCCGGCCTCGAAGACGGGCTGCGCCTTCTTCCAGCCCTCGGGCAGCTCGCCGGCCTCGATGCGGTCGAACTCGGCGGCGCGCTGCGGGTGGGCGGCACGCCAGGCGTCGAACGACTGCTCCCACTCGGTGCGGGCGGCCTTGCCGCGCTTGATGACCAGGCGGGCGTGCTCGATGACCTTGTCGCTCACCTCGAAGGTCTTCTCCGGGTCGAAGCCCAGGACCTTCTTGGTGGCGGCGATCTCGGCGCCGCCGAGCGCGGAGCCGTGCGCCTTGGCGGTGTTCTGGGCGTCCGGGGCCGGCCAGGCGATGATCGTGCGCATGGCGATCATCGACGGGCGGGAGGTCTCGGCCTTGGCGGCGGCCAGCGCGTCGGCGAGCGCCGCCACGTCGATGTCGCCGTTGGCCTTCGGGGAGACCCGCTGGACGTGCCAGCCGTACGCCTCGTAGCGCTTGAGGACGTCCTCGGAGAAGGCCGTCTCGGTGTCGCCCTCGATCGAGATGTGGTTGTCGTCGTAGAGCGCGACCAGGTTGCCCAGCTTCTGGTGGCCGGCCAGCGAGGAGGCCTCCGCGGAGATGCCCTCCTCCAGGTCACCGTCGGAGACGATGGCCCAGACGGTGTGGTCGAACGGCGACTCGCCGGCCGGGGCGTCCGGGTCGAAGAGGCCGCGCTCGAAGCGGGCCGCCATCGCCATGCCCACGGCGTTGCCGATGCCCTGGCCGAGCGGGCCGGTGGTGGTCTCGACGCCCGCGGTGTGACCGTGCTCCGGGTGACCCGGGGTGCGGCTGCCGGCGACCCGGAAGGCCTTGAGGTCGTCCAGCTCCAGGCCGTAGCCGGAGAAGTAGAGCTGGGTGTAGAGGGTCAGGCTGGTGTGTCCCGGAGAGAGGACGAACCGGTCGCGGCCGACCCAGGCGGGGTCGGTCGGGTCGTGGCGCAGGAAGCGCTGGAAGATCAGGTACGCCGCGGGGGCCAGCGACATGGCCGTCCCGGGATGCCCGTTACCGACCTTCTGGACCGCGTCCATGGCCAGAACGCGGGCCGTGTCGACCGTCCGCTCGTCGAGGTCGGACCACTCGAATGAATTCGGCGTCGTGCTCACCCTGTCTCAGGGCTCCTTCCATTGTGAAGAGTGACCCCGTGAGGGACCGGGTCGGCCACGTCGCTGGGGCCGGACGCTGGGTGGTGCCGGTCACGGAGGGTAGATCCCGCTTCTTTGGGCGAGCCTACCGTCCGGGCGAGGCTCACCCTCCGTGGTGGGACAACTCAGGCATGTTGGTCCCCATTCCCTGTCCCCTCCCCGTCCGCGATTCCCCGCGGACGGCCGGATCCTTTGTCCACCCTCGCCCGGATTGGGGAGGTTCGCCTCTCCGGGGCCCGGGTGGCGGGCGGTCACCCTGCGGGTGGGTCCGCGGGCCGGGCCGGAGGCATCGGTCCAGGCCCGGACGGCCGGGTTCACCCGGCGGTGTGCGTTCCGCCCCGCCGGGGCACCCCGGGGCCGGTGGGGAGATATGGAGCGTCTAAGGTGGCGTGGTACGCGCAGAGCGGACGATTCGGGAACAACGTTCCGGTGGCCGCCTGTGAGGATTCATCTTCAGTTGGGGTGTTAGTGACCGCCGTCGAATCCCGTCCCGCCGGGGTCACCGGGGCGACGCCTGCGCAACGGCCGTTCGGGGCCCGTGTCGGCGCCTTCGTCGCACTGACCAAACCGCGGATCATCGAGCTGCTGCTGATCACCACCGTGCCGGTGATGTTCCTGGCGCAGCGCGGTGTTCCGGACCTGCTGCTGGTGCTGAAGGTGGTCATCGGCGGTTACCTCTCGGCGGGTGGCGCCAACGCCCTCAACATGTACATCGACCGTGACATCGACGCGGTGATGTCCCGGACGGAGCGCCGCCCGCTCGTGACCGGCATGGTGTCGCCGCGCGAGGCGCTGGTCTTCGGCATCGCCCTCGCGGTCGGGTCGACGCTCTGGCTGGGCGCCCTGGTCAACTGGCTCGCGTCGGCGCTCGCGCTGGGTGCACTGCTGTTCTACGTGTTCGTCTACACGCTCGGACTGAAGCGCCGCACCGCGCAGAACATCGTCTGGGGCGGCATCGCGGGCTGCATGCCGGTCTTCGTCGGCTGGGCGGCCGTCACCAACACGGTCTCCTGGTCGGCGCTGGTGCTCTTCCTGGTGATCTTCTTCTGGACGCCGCCGCACTACTGGCCGCTGTCGATGAAGGTCCGCGAGGACTACGCGCGGGCCGGCGTGCCGATGCTGCCGGTGGTCAAGGGCAACCTGGCCGTCGCCCGGCAGATCGTCGCCTACTCCTGGGTGATGGTGGCCGTCTCGCTGGCGCTCTGGCCGCTCGCCGACACCAGCTGGCTCTACCCCGTCTCGGCGGTGGTGCTGGGCGCCGCGTGGCTGAAGGAGGCGCACGCGCTGCACGCCCGGGCCAAGGCCGGGATGGTCGGCGCCAAGCTGAAGGAGATGCGGCTGTTCCACTGGTCGATCACCTACCTGACGCTGCTGTTCGTCGTGATCGCGGTGGACCCCTTCGTGAAGTGAGTCCCGCGTCGTGCCGAAGGGCCCCGGTCCGCATCTGCGGACCGGGGCCCTTCGGCGTGCACGGGGTGTCCGCGGCGGCTGCCGCCTCCCGCCCGTCCTCCGGCTCGCCCTCTCGCCGGTCTTCTCGGCTGACGCGGGTCTTCTCGGCCGTCGCCGGTCGGCCGCTCAGCGGGCGGGGAGCCCGGACGGGCCGACGTGGCCGTCCAGCCAGTCCTTGAGGGGCTGGGAGACGCGCAGGAAGGCGGTGATCCGGCCGTAGGCGTCCGGGGTGCCCAGCCAGGGCTCCGGAGCCCACTCCTGCCACGCGACCAGTCCCTTGTGGCGGAGCAGTTCGATCCGCGGGTGGTCCTTGGGGTAGCCGCGCGGGGCGGACTTCAGTGAGTCCCGGCCGACCACCTGCGGCCCGGCCTTCCGGACCCGGGCGACCACCCGCTCCAGCTCGGCACCGGCGACGTCCTCGGCGACGGCCGTCCGGTACCGCTCCAGCTGGTCGGGGGCGAGCTGGTACATCCCGTTGCCGCAGGCCAGGCCGTCGGCGGAGAGCTGGACGTAGCCGCCGGCCGCCAGGTGGGCCCCGATGTGCGTCTTGTACGGGGACTTGTCGGCGCTGAACCGGACGTCGCGGTTGGGGCGGAAGATCTTCCCCGGCCCGAACTCGGGTTCCAGCTCGGCCAGCAGTCGCTCCATCGGCTCCCGTACGGCGTGCTCGTACCGGGCCTTGTGGGACTGCCAGAAGGTCTTGGAGTTGTCCGCCTCCAGGTGCTCGTAGAAGTCGAGCGCCTCGGCGGGCCAGCCATCGAAGGTCACCGCACCAGTATGTCGCCCGGTGTGTGGCCCGGGGCACAGCCCGCTCCCGTCGCCAGCCCCGCTACCGCTCGGTAGCATGCGGGCATGAGCAGCGCAGAGACCGCCACCACCGCCGCGCCGGACGCCCGCGCCGAGCGCCGCGCCAAGCGCATCGCCAAGAGCCTCACCGCCTTCGCCCGGCAGCACGGCGGCAGCGCCGACGGCGTCGTCGAGTACGTCGGCGCGGTCGCCACCCGCATCGTGGTGGTCGGCGCGGACGGCGCCTGGGGCGACCAGGTCGCGCCGAGCTACGCGGTCGGCCGCCGGGCCGCCGAGCTGGCCGGGGTCACCCTGCACGACTCCTTCGAGGGCGAGCTCGCCCTCAAGGTGAAGACCGGCCCGTACGAGTGGAAGCGCATGGCGGGCATCCAGATCGGCGGCTGACCCCGCCCCGGCCCGCGCGAAGGGCCCCGGTCCGTGGACGGAACCGGGGCCCTTCGCGCGTTCCTGGAGCGGGTCAGACCGAGGTGGTCTGCGGGGCCCGGGAGGTGTCGGTGTCGGTGGCCGACGCGGGGACCGCGCCTGCGGGGGTGTCCCCGTCCTCGCGGAGGCGGAGGGCCAGGGGGATGCGCAGGGCGGCGATCCAGGTCAGGGTGGCGCCCAGCATGTGGAGGCCGACCAGCACCTCCGGGACGTCGGTGAAGTACTGGACGAAGCCCAGTACGCCCTGGAGCAGCAGGATGACGAGCAGTTCGCGGGCCCGGGCCCGGGCGGCCGGCGGGGCCTTCACCGCGGCGAACACGAACAGCACCGCGACCGCGAGGCCGAGCGAGACGAACGCCAGGTCGGCGTGCACCTGGGCGAGGCGGTCGTAGTCGATCGGGATGCGCGGGACGAACTTGTTGTCCTTGGGCGTCCCCGGGTGGTGGCCGGCGCCGGTGACCAGTGTTCCGGCGGCCACCAGCAGGCCGATCACGCCGACCAGGACGTAGGAGAGCCGCTTGATGGGCTCGGCCACCAGCGGGCGGGCCGGGCCGTCGCCCTCCTTGGACCGCTCCCACATCTGCAGGGCGACCCAGACCAGGGCCATCGCGGCGATCAGGTGCAGCGCCACGGTGTACGGGTTGAGGCCGGTCAGCACGGTGATGCCGCCGAGCACGGCGTTGCTCATCACCAGCCAGAACTGGGCCCAGCCGAGCTTGCTGAGGCCGTGCCGCCAGGGCCGGTGGCAGCGGGCGGCCAGGATGGCCCAGCCGACCGCGGCGCTCAGGACGTAGGTGAGCATCCGGTTGGCGAACTCGATGACGCCGTGCAGGCCCATCTCGGGTGTGGGTGTCAGGCTCTCGTCGGTGCAGCGCGGCCAGGTGGTACAGCCGAGGCCGGAGGCGGTGAGGCGGACGGCGCCGCCGGTCACGACGATCACCACGCTCATCACCAGCGCGACGAGCGCGGCACGCCGGACCATGGCGGCGGAGGGCTTCCAGCGCTCGGCGAGCAGGGAGAAGGGGGTGGTCTTCAGCACGGCGTCCATGCTATGCGCCCTTACAGGCGATCTTCGGGCGGGGCAGGGGCCGACGGGGAGTGGCGTCGCGCGGTGACGTGGTGAGCGGCAGGTTGATCTTCCCGCCTTGCCACAACGGCAAACCCGCAGCCCGAACGGGAGGAGCAAAACGGACTGTTCGGGCAACCCGGTCATTGGTCTTGACCAATCACTCGTTTGGCCGAAAGAGTGCGGTTTGGTCCATACCTTTTTCGGGACCCCTCCCACACCCCCGCACGTAAGCGGAGATCCTGCACATGCGCATACCCGTACCCGCCGCTGCGCTCGCGCTCGGTGGATCCCTTGTCCTGGCCGGCCTCATCGCCCCGGCTGCCGCCCACGCCGCCGAGCCCGGCCAGCAGTGCCAGAACCTCGGAGTCGCCAACCTCTACGGGGAGTTCGTCGAGGGCGACGACACCCACACGCCGGACGCCGAGGGTGCGGTGGCGGTCGGCGGAAACGCCGACTTCACCGGCGGCTTCTCGGTCGGCCAGGAACTGACCGCGGACCAGGTGAAGGCGCTCCCCGGCGGCAACGCCCTGGTCGTCGCCGGTCGCGTGACCGGGCACAACACCCAGGTGATGAAGGGCAACGGCATCTACGGCTCCAAGGCCGAGGGCGCCGTCATCGACGCACACCAGGGCAAGATCAGCCAGGGTGCCTCGCCGATCGACTTCAAGGCCGAGTTCACCAAGCTGCGCGCCGCCTCCGTCCAGCTGGCCGCCGTGCCGCAGACCGCCGCCGCCAAGGTCGAGGCCCAGGGCCCGAAGCTCTACCTGACCAGCGGCGACGCCGCGTACAACAGTTTCACCGTCAGCGCGGCCACCCTCCAGGGCGCCACCGACATCTACCTGAAGGTGCCGGCGGGTTCGGTCACCGTGGTCAACGTGACCGGCGACTCGTACGACATGTCCGCCGCGAAGACCACCGGCTTCAACCTCTGGGACGAGGGCAAGAAGACCTACCTCCTGGACGACAAGCTGCAGAGCGCGCACGGCGGCGCGGTCCGCGCCAAGCTGCTCTGGAACTTCCCGACCGCGACCAAGGTGATCAAGAACGGCGCGGCCGCCTGGGCCGGCACCGTGCTGGCGCCGAACGCCGCGTTCTCCCTGAACACCCCGGGCGTCGGGGGCGCCAAGCCCACCGGTGGCGGCCCCGTCAACGGCTCGGTGATCGTCGCCTCGCTGACCGGCACCGCCGGCGCCGAGACGCACCACTTCCCGTTCACCGGCTGCCTGCCGGTGGTGACGCCGCCCACCACGCCGCCGACCACCCCGCCGCCGGTGGTGCCGACCGGTACGCCGTCCGCCACCACCACGCCGAGCACGCCGGGCTCCACCGGCACGCCGAGCGCTTCGGGTACGCCGTCGGCCACCCCGGGCACGCCGGGCGCCTCGGTGACCCCGGGCACCTCCGCGAGCCCGTCGGCGTCCGTCCCGGGCAGTGCCAAGCCGAGCGCGAGCGGTTCGGCCGGCCCGTCGGCCTCCGCCTCGGGTTCGGCAGCGGTGCCGGCCGCCTCGGCCTCCGCGAGCCCGTCGGCCGAGGCCAGCACCGGGGGCGGTCTCGCCCACACCGGTTCCGGCCCGGTCGTGCCGCTGGCGATCGGCGGCGCGGTCGTCATCGCCGCCGGTGGCGCGCTGGTGCTGGTCGCCCGTCGACGCAAGGCTGCCAACCAGGTCTGACCCTTTCGGTTCCGACCGATGCGGCACCCCCGGCGATCGATTCGGATCGCCGGGGGTCGCTGTTTTTCAGCCACTCTGACGGAGTTCATTCGAGTTTCGCCGAACCGCCGTCCTACGAGGTCGCGGGTGTGATGGGCTGGTTCTTGCACATCCGAGGCCGGACGGACAGGCGAAATCCGGTCGTGCGGTGGGGTGTGGAGGGACACGGGGGTGCCGGTAGAGTCCCCCGGACAGCCGTAGCGGGCCACCGCTGATCCACTCGATTCGCCTGCTGCAGAAGACCGTCCGGAGGGGACAACGAAATGGCGCGACAGCGGCGGCAGATAGGCATCAGTAGCGCGGCACTCGCGGGGGCGGCGGTCACCGCAGTCCTGCTGCCCGTGGCCCTGGCCACCGGCGCCTCGGCGCACACGCCGGCCTGGAAGGTCACCTGCGACAAGATCGTGATCGACCTGGTCAACTACAGCGACAAGGCCGGCGTGAAGAACGCCGTCAGCCTCACCGTCGACGGTGAGAAGGTGCTGGACCAGAAGGAGTTCGGCAAGGAGTTCCACCAGACGTTCCCGGTGAAGGCGCACAACGCGCCGATCAGCGCCACCTTCGTGGTGACCACCACCGAGGACCCGAAGAACAACGACTGGAACAAGACGGAGACGAAGACGATCGAGGTCTGCGCGACCCCGACGCCTACGCCGACGCCGACTCCCACGCCCACGCCGACTCCCACGCCGACTCCCACCCCGACGCCTACGCCGACGCCGACCCCCACCCCGACTCCCACGCCTACGCCGACTCCCACGCCGACTCCCAGCCGGACGGCGACCCCCACCCCCACGCGGACGCCCACCCCGACTCCCACGCCTACGCCGACCCGCACGCCCACTCCGGTCCCGACGGCCACCTCGACGCCGGTCGCCCCGGTGCTGGCCTCCACCGGTAGCAGCGACGCGACCCCGGTGATCGCGGCGGCAGGCGGCGGTGTCGTGGTCCTCGGCGGCGCCCTCGTCCTCCTCGCCCGCCGCCGCCGCAGCAGCGACGAGAGCTGACGCCCACCGCTCGGTTCCGGTCGGCGACGGCCCCTCGACTCGTCCGAGTCGAGGGGCCGTCGCCGTCGTGGGCCCGGGCCGGTGGAGGTGCCGTCCGCACAGGAAGTCGGACGGGTCGACCTCCTGTGCGGGCAGCGCGGCCGTGCCGCGTCGCGAAGTGCGGCGCGGAGGAGGAACGGTCGGACACCGAGGGGCAATTGAGTACGAGTACTCATTCACGCCACCGGGCCGGGTCCGGCAGACTTCCGGCATCACGACGCTGAGACGACGCACAGGGGGGAACCGTGCCGAATCCCGATCTCGCTTCCGAGTTCAAGGTCAATCCGGCGGCGTTGGCCGGCTGCGGGCAGAGCGCCCAGCACATAGCGGGTCAGGTGCCGGGAGAGACGGCGAGGATCGTCGCACCGAGCGACAGGGCCGCCGCGACGCTCCAGGGCTGGCTCACGGCAACCGCGATACGCACCTGCGGCACGAACTGGAGGACGCTGCTGGACAAGCTCTCCGGTGACATGTCGGACGTCGGCTCCAAGCTCGTCAAGACGGCGGCCCACTACCAGCAGGGGGAGCAGAGCGTCTACGCGCACCTCCGCGGCGCGGCGGGCCCCGCGCAGGGCGGCGCCACACCGGCGCCGGAGGCCGATCCGTTCGGGACGGTCCTGGCGGGCGAGAGCCCCGCCACCGGCACGGCGCGTGCCGCCGCAGAGCGGAAGTCCCGGTAGCCGATGGACATCGCCGGCCTCTACAACGCCAACCTCAACAACATCACCACCGCGAAGAACGCCTTCGACGCCCTGGCCACGGCCTTCGGACAGCACGTGGAAGCCTGGCAGCACGAGGTCGCCGACCGGCTGGGCGCCTCGCACTGGACCGGACCCACCTCCGCCGTGGCCCAGGGCCGCGTCAAGGACCTGGGCGGTCAACTCCGGGCCGCCCGCCAGGAACTCACGTTCGTCAGCAAGGCCCTGGCCAACGCCGTCGAACAGTTCGCGCTGGCCCAGTCCCATCTGATCAGCGCCCTCGACGACGCCAGGAACGCGAAGCTCGACGTGGCGCCCGACGGGCGCATCACGTGGGACAACGAGCCCGCCTCGCCGGGCTTCGCTGGCTCGGGCGCGGAGACGACCGCGGTCGCCATCAGCAACCGGATCACCGCCGCACTCAACGAGGCGGCCCACGCCGACCAGGAGATCAGTGCGAGGCTCAACCACCTGGCGACCAACGCGAGCAACGGCACGGGACTGAACGCCGCCACCGTGGCGCAGGACCTGGCTGCCGAGACCGCCCGCGAGCAGATACCCGTCGCGGGCACCGACCCGAACAGCGTCAAGCAGTGGTGGAGCGGCCTCACCCCGACTCAGCAGCAGAGGTTCGTCCACGACCACCCCGACCGGATCGGCAACCTCGACGGCATCCCGGCCGTCGCGCGTGACGGGGCCAACCGCCTCACCCTCCAACAGGCGAAGCTGGACCTCCAAGCCCAGCTCGACCACCTGGGCCCCGAACCGCCCGCGAAGGTCGCGGGCATGAACGGCGCCGTCTCGAACCCGGCACACGACGAGTGGGAGCGGAGGAAGGCCCTCCTCCAGGAGCAGGTCATCGGTGTGAACGCCATCGAGAAGCGGCTGATGACCAAGGTCGACGACAAGCATCCGCCCACCTATCTGCTCGGCTTCGACACCAAGGGCAACGGCCACGCCATCGTCGCGGTCAACAACCCCGACACCGCCGACAACGTCTCGACGTACGTCCCCGGCACCGGGGCCCGGCTCGGCAGCATCGACAGCGACATCGAGCGGTCGGACCGGATGGTCGCCTCGGCCAACACCGCCAATGTCAAGGCGGGTCTCCCCAGGACGACCTCGTCGATCACCTGGGTCGGCTACGACGCGCCGCAGTCCATCACGCCGGAGGCGATGAACGACAGCTACGCCAGGAACGCCGGGAACAGCCTGCACAGCTTCGAAGCGGGACTCCGCGCCACGCATGACGGAAAACCGTCGAACAACACGATCCTCGCCCACAGCTACGGAACCACGACCGTCGGATACACCTTGCGTGACAAGGGCCTGCCGGTCGACAACGTCGTGCTGATCGCCAGCCCCGGAGCCGGCGTGGAGCACGCCCGCGATCTTGGTGTCGATCCGTCCCGCGTCTTCGCGGCACAAGGTGACGCCGACGGTATTTCGATGGCCCCGCCCATGAACGCGAACGGTCTGGCGAGTAACTTCGGCAACAATCTCGGGGACTACTACGGGGTGCTCCAGAACCCCGATCATCACCTGATCCACGGGCGGGACCCCATCCTTCCCGGATTCGGCGCGCAGGTAATCCCGACTGACCCGGGAACCGGCCACTCCGACTACTGGAATCCCGGCTCGGTCTCGCTCCAGGCCATGGGCGAGATCATCGCCGGGAGGAAATGACGAGAATCACCGAGCGAACCTTCGCAGTGCCGTCAAGGCGCTGTGGTGAGCGGCGATCGAGTCCGTGATCGCGCTCACGGCGCCGAAATGCCGATGTCTGGAACGACATCACTCGTTTTCCCCCGCCACGGGGATGTCTTTGTTGGGAAGTGGAAGCCATGGGAGCTGTCGTACGCGCATCCACGGACTCGGCGCGGCCCGGCCGGACGGCCGCCGTAGCCGCCTTGGCCGTGGTGGTGCTCGCCTTGAGTTCCTGCGGAGCGGAGACCATCCCCGAACGAAGGAAGTCCACGGTCACCCTGGAGCAGGCCAAGGCTCAGGTCGACACCTATCTCGCGGAAATTCTGGCGAGACTGACGGTCAAACCCACGGCAAGTCCAGCCGATTTCCTCGACTCGCACTGCGATGCCAATGACGTGGGTCCGCACGGCAGGATGCAGACCTCTCGCGGGTATGATTTCGGTGACGTTCCGTTGGCGAGCAAAACGGAAGCCGCCGCTGCCTTTCGCACGTTCTTGACGGGGAAGGGATTCGAGCCGGATCCGAGTGCTACTGCCGACTGGGTGAAGCTGAAGAACCCCAAGGACAAGTTCCTGGCGATCCTCGACGGAGTTTCAGGCGAAAGCCACAACCTGTCGCTGGAGGTCAGCACGCCCTGCGTCTGGCCGAAGGGGACGCCGCCGCCGTCCTGACGCTCGGGGGTGGTGTGTGCCCGGGAGTCGGAGGGGCTACTCCCAGCGGAAGAAGCGGGCGGCGGCGGTCAGGGCGAGCACCGACCAGCCGGCGAGGATGCCGAGGTCCGACCAGGGCACGCCCGCGCCGGTCTGGAGGACGGACCGCAGGCCGTCGGAGAGGGCGGCGATCGGGAGCAGCTCCAGGACGGACTGCACGGCCGCCGGGAACTTCGACAGCGGCACGATCACCCCGCCCGCGAGCAGCAGCAGGATGAACACCAGGTTGGCCGCCGCCAGCGTCGCCTCCGCCTTCAGCGTGCCGGCCATCAGCAGGCCGAGTCCGGAGAAGGCCGCGGTGCCGAGGACCAGGAGGGCGGCCACGGTGAGGGGGTTGCCCTGCGGGGACCAGCCGAGTGCGAGCGCGATCACCGTCAGCAGCGCCACCTGGAGCGCCTCGGTGACCAGGACGCAGCCGGTCTTGGCGGTGAGCAGCGCCCAGCGCGGCAGCGGGCTGGCGCCGAGCCGCTTCAGCACGCCGTACCGGCGCTCGAACCCGGTGGCGATGGCCTGCCCGGTGAACGCGGTGGACATCACGGCCAGCGCGAGCAGGCCGGGTGCCAGGAAGTCGACGCGCTTGCCGGGGCCCTCGACGGCGACGATGTCGACCGCCGAGAAGAGGACCAGCAGCACCGTGGGGATGATCACGGTGAGCAGCAGCTGCTCGCCGTTGCGCAGCAGCATCTTCGTCTCGAACGCCGTCTGGGCGAGCAGCATCCGGCCGACGGGGGCGGCACCGGGCCGGGGGGAGTAGGTGGTCACGAGCGGAGGTCCCGTCCGGTCAGGTCGAGGAAGACGTCTTCGAGGCTGCGGCGCTGTACGGCGAGCCGCTCGGGCAGGATGCCGGAGGCCGCGCACCAGCCGGTGACGGTGGCCAGGAGCTGCGGGTCGACGGGCGCCTCGATGCGGTAGCTGCCGGGCGTCGTCTCGGCGGCGGTGGAGCCGTCGGGCAGCTCCTTGAGCAGGGTGGCGAGGTCGAGTCCGGGCGGGCCGTCGAAGCTCAGGCCGCCTTCGGCGCCGTCGCGGCGCAGTTCCTCCGGGGTGCCTTCGGCGATCACCCTGCCGCGGTCGACGATCGCGACCCGGTCGGCGAGCTGTTCGGCCTCGTCCATGTGGTGGGTGGTGACGACGACGGTGACGCCGTCCCGGCGCAGGTCGCGGACGAGGTCCCAGGTGGCGCGGCGGGCCTGCGGGTCGAGGCCGGCGGTGGGCTCGTCCAGGAAGACCAGCTCGGGGCGGCCGACCACGGCCATGGCGAGGGCGAGCCGCTGCTGCTGTCCGCCGGAGAGCCGGCGGTAGGTGGTGCGGCCGCAGGAGCCGAGGCCGAGCCGTTCGACCAGCGCGTCGACGTCCAGGGGGTGTGCGTGCAGCTTGGCGGTGTGCCGGAGCATTTCGACGGCGCGTGCGCCCGCGTACACGCCGCCGGACTGCAGCATCACTCCGATCCGGGGGCGCAGCGCCGCGCCCTGGGTGACCGGGTCGAGGCCGAGGACGCGGACGGTGCCGGCGTCGGGGCGGCGGTAGCCCTCGCAGGTCTCGATGGTGGTGGTCTTGCCGGCGCCGTTGGGGCCGAGGACGGCGGTGACGGCGCCGCGCGCGAGGGTGAGGTCGAGACCGTCCACCGCGGTCTTCTCGCCGTAGCGCTTGACCAGCCCGGTGATCTGGACCGCGGGATCGGAATGCATACCGGCGAGTCTAAGAGGACCGAACACGGCGGCCGTACGGGAGCCCGTGCGGGAGCCCCGGCGGAGCCCGTGCGGGAGCGCGGCTCGAAGCGGGCCGGGGTCGGTGGACGGGGCGAGAAGGGCATGGCGGAGGATTGGATTCCGCTCGGGCGGACCCCCCGGCCCGGGCCCGGAGCCGGCCCGGTGGCCGGCGAAGCGGAACCTCCGGTGATCGTTTCCGCAGGTCAGGTAAGGCTTACCTGCGTGACAGATGCCACGGATGAGGCCTGGGTCACGGCTTGTCCTGCCGGAAGGAATTACGCAACACTGGTGTTGTGAAAAACATGCGCGAGCACCCCGTACAGCCGGAGGCCGAGTCGGCCCCCGGCTGCGCCGTGCCCGCGACGGCGGCCGAGGTGCTCCTGGACGGCCACCGGGCCACCCGGGACCGGGTCGCCCGGTCGATCCTCGACCACGGTCCCTCCTCCGCCACCGATCTGGCGAACCGGCTCGGTCTGACCACCGCCGCCGTCCGCCGTCACCTGGACGGGCTCACCGCCGCCGGCCTTGTCGACGCCCGCGAACAGCGGGTGTACGGCAGCCGTGGCCGGGGCCGTCCCGCCAAGGTCTTCGCCCTCACCGACGGCGGCCGGGACGCCTTCTACCAGGCGTACGACCAGCTCGCCGCCGACGCCCTGCACTGGATCTCCGACGCCGTCGGCGGCGGAGCGGTGGGCGAGGAGGCGGTCGCCGCCTTCGCCCGCGCCCGGTTCGGGCGGCAGGCCGAGAAGTACCTGGAGACCGTCCGGTCCGCCAAGGTCGAGGAGCGCACCGAGGCCCTCGCCCAGGCGCTGAGCGCCGACGGGTACGCTGCCACGGTGCGGCGGGTTCCGTCCGCTGCGGCGCAGGCCCCGGCGGGCGCCCAGCTCTGCCAGCACCACTGCCCGGTCGCGCACATCGCCGAGCAGTTCCCGCAGCTCTGCGAGGCGGAGACCGAGGTCTTCTCCCAACTGCTGGGCACCCATGTGCAACGACTGGCCACCATCGCCCACGGCGACGGGGTCTGCACCACCTATGTGCCGGCACCCGGTGCCGCATCGTCGCCCGCCCTGCGCACTGCCGCCGGTCGGGGTACCGATGCCGCGCCGACTGCCGGTACGTCCACCGATGATTCAGCGTCCGCGCGTTAGGAAGCTCGCATGACTGACACCGTTTCGCACCCGGAGCTCGAAGGCCTGGGCACCTACGAGTACGGCTGGGCCGACCCGGACACCGCGGGTGCCGAGGCCAAGCGCGGGCTCAGCGAGGAGGTCGTCCGCGACATCTCCGCGAAGAAGAACGAGTCCGAGTGGATGCTGAACCTGCGGCTCAAGGGCCTCAAGCTGTTCGGCAAGAAGCCCATGCCGACCTGGGGCTCCGACCTGACCGGCATCGACTTCGACAACATCAAGTACTTCGTCCGCTCCACCGAGAAGCAGGCCGCGTCCTGGGAGGACCTGCCCGCCGACATCAAGGCGACGTACGACCGGCTCGGCATCCCGGAGGCGGAGAAGCAGCGCCTGGTCGCCGGTGTCGCCGCGCAGTACGAGTCCGAGGTCGTCTACCACCAGATCCGCGAGGACCTGGAGGAGCAGGGTGTCATCTTCCTCGACACCGACACGGCGCTGCGCGAGCACCCGGAGGTCTTCAAGGAGTACTTCGGCACCGTCATCCCGGCCGGCGACAACAAGTTCGCCGCGCTGAACACGGCGGTCTGGTCGGGCGGCTCCTTCATCTACGTGCCGAAGGGTGTCCACGTCGACATCCCGCTCCAGGCCTACTTCCGGATCAACACCGAGAACATGGGCCAGTTCGAGCGGACGCTGATCATCGTCGACGAGGACGCCTACGTCCACTACGTCGAGGGCTGCACCGCCCCGATCTACTCCTCCGACTCGCTGCACTCCGCGGTCGTGGAGATCATCGTCAAGAAGGGCGGCCGCTGCCGCTACACGACCATCCAGAACTGGTCGAACAACGTCTACAACCTGGTCACCAAGCGCGCCGTGGCGTACGAGGGCGCGACCATGGAGTGGGTCGACGGCAACATCGGCTCCAAGGTCACCATGAAGTACCCGGCCGTCTACCTGATGGGCGAGCACGCCAAGGGCGAGACCCTGTCGATCGCCTTCGCGGGCGAGGGCCAGCACCAGGACGCCGGCGCCAAGATGGTCCACATGGCGCCGAACACCTCCTCCAACATCGTCTCCAAGTCGGTGGCGCGAGGCGGCGGCCGCACCTCCTACCGCGGCCTGATCGAGATCGGCGAGGGCTCCAAGGGCGCCAAGTCCAACGTGCTCTGCGACGCGCTGCTGGTCGACACCATCTCCCGCTCGGACACCTACCCCTACGTCGACGTCCGCGAGGACGACGTCTCCATGGGCCACGAGGCGACCGTCTCCAAGGTCAGCGAGGACCAGCTCTTCTACCTGATGAGCCGCGGCATGACCGAGTTCGAGGCCATGGCGATGATCGTCCGCGGCTTCGTCGAGCCGATCGCGCGCGAGCTGCCGATGGAGTACGCGCTGGAGCTGAACCGGCTGATCGAGCTGCAGATGGAGGGCTCCGTCGGCTGATCCGCCGGCCGCCCCGCCGTCCATCGACACTTTGAGGAAGAGAGCACAACGAACAGCCATGGCTGACGTCAACACCCCCACCGGCTCCACCACCGCCGGTTCGATCGAGGTCGGAACGGCCGGTGCGGGCGCGCAGCTCGCCGGCCCCGGCACCGGCCGCGCCACCGTCCAGCAGCCGATCGACGCCCGCGTCACGGTCAAGCCGTCCTTCGACGTGGCGGACTTCCCGGTGCCGACCGGCCGCGAGGAGGACTGGCGGTTCACCCCGCTGCACCGCCTCGCCGGCCTGCACGACGGCACCGCCGCCGAGGGCGCCCAGGGCGAGGACAAGGTCGAACTGAGCCTGCCGGACGGCGTCACCGCCGAGACGGTCGGCCGCGACGACGCCCGCCTCGGCAAGGCCGGCAAGCCGGTCGACCGGGTCGCCGCGCAGGCGTTCAGCGCCTTCCAGCAGGCGCTCGTCGTCACCGTCCCCAAGGAGACGGTGCTCGCCGAGCCGGTCAAGATCGACGTGCACGGCGAGGGCGGCAGCCGCTTCGCCCACGTCGTGATCGACGTCAAGCCGTTCGCCGAGGCCGTCGTGGTGATCAACCACACCGGCACCGGCACCCGCGCCGCCAACGTCGAGCTGCTGCTCGGCGACGGCGCCAAGCTCACCTTCGTCTCCGTCCAGGACTGGGACCGTGACGCGGTCCACGTCGCGCAGCAGACCGCGCTGGTCGGCCGCGACGCGTCGCTGAAGTCCGTCGTCGTCACCTTCGGCGGCGACGTGGTCCGGATCCACCCGCGCGTCTCCTACGCCGCGCCCGGCGGCGAGGCCGAGCTGTTCGGCCTCTACTTCGCCGACGCCGGCCAGCACCTGGAGCACCGTCTGGTCATCGACCACGACACCCCGCACTGCCGCTCCAACGTGGTCTACAAGGGCGCGCTGCAGGGCAAGGACGCGCACGCCGTCTGGGTCGGCGACGTGGTGATCCGCGCCGCCGCCGAGGGCACCGACACCTACGAGCTCAACCGCAACCTGGTGCTCACCGACGGTGCCCGGGTCGACTCGATCCCCAACCTGGAGATCGAGACCGGTGAGATCGTCGGCGCCGGCCACGCCTCCGCCACCGGCCGCTTCGACGACGAGCAGCTCTTCTACCTGCAGGCCCGCGGCATCCCGGCCGACGAGGCCCGCCGCCTGGTGGTGCGCGGCTTCTTCGCCGAACTGGTCCAGCAGATCGGCGTCGCCGACATCCAGGACCAGCTGATGGAGAAGATCGAGGCCGAGCTGGAATCGGCGGTCTGACCCGATGAGCTTCCTTCGCGCCTGCGCGCTGAGCGAGCTGGCTGAGGACGAGCCCAAGCGCGTCGACCTCAACGGCGTCCCGGTCGCCGTCGTCCGCACCGACGAGGGGGTGTTCGCGATCAACGACATCTGCTCGCACGCGAACGTCGCGCTCTCCGAGGGCGAGGTCGAGGACTGCATGATCGAATGCTGGCTGCACGGTTCCAGCTTCGACCTGCGCACCGGCAAGCCCTCCGGGCTGCCCGCCACCAAGCCGGTCGCTGTCTACCCCGTAAAGATCGAAGGGGACGATGTGCTCGTCTCCGTCAACCAGGAGTCCTGAGTACCCATGGCAACGCTTGAAATCCGCGACCTGCACGTCTCCGTCGAGACCGAGAACGGTCCCCGCGAGATCCTCAAGGGCGTCGACCTGACCGTGAAGCAGGGCGAGACCCACGCCATCATGGGTCCGAACGGCTCTGGCAAGTCCACCCTCGCCTACTCCCTCGCGGGCCACCCGAAGTACACCGTCACCAGCGGCACCGTGCTGCTCGACGGCGAGGACGTCCTGGAGATGTCCGTCGACGAGCGCGCCCGGGCCGGCGTCTTCCTGGCCATGCAGTACCCGGTCGAGGTCCCCGGCGTCTCGGTCTCCAACTTCCTGCGCACCGCCGCCACCGCCGTCCGCGGCGAGGCCCCCAAGCTGCGCCTCTGGGTGAAGGAGGTCAAGGAGGCGATGGCCGGCCTCCAGATGGACCCGGCCTTCGCCGAGCGCAACGTCAACGAGGGCTTCTCCGGCGGCGAGAAGAAGCGCCACGAGATCCTCCAGCTGGAGCTCCTCAAGCCGAAGATCGCGATCCTCGACGAGACCGACTCCGGTCTCGACGTCGACGCGCTGCGGGTCGTCTCCGAGGGCATCAACCGGGTCCGCTCGACCGGCGAGGTCGGCACCCTGCTGGTCACCCACTACACCCGCATCCTGCGGTACATCAAGCCCGACTACGTCCACGTCTTCGCGGCCGGCCGCATCGTCGAGTCCGGCGGGGCCGAGCTGGCCGACAAGCTGGAGGCGGAGGGCTACGAGTCCTACGTGAAGGGCGGCGCTTCCGAGTGACCCATACGCACGAGTCGAGGGTCCTGTCGGGCCTGCTCGACACCGACGCGATCCGCAAGGACTTCCCCGTCCTGCAGCGCCTGCTGCACGACGGCAAGCCGCTGGTCTACCTCGACAACGCCGCCACCTCGCAGAAGCCCCGCCAGGTGCTCGACGCGCTGAACACCTACTACGAGCGGCACAACGCCAACGTCCACCGCGGCGTGCACGTGCTCGCCGAGGAGGCCACGGCGCTGTACGAGGGCTCCCGTGACAAGGTCGCGGCGTTCATCAACGCGCCGAGCCGCAACGAGGTGATATTCACCAAGAACGCCTCCGAGTCGCTCAACCTGGTCGCCAACATGCTGGCCTGGGCGGAGGAGCCCTACCGGGTCGACGCGGACTCCGAGATCGTCATCACGGAGATGGAGCACCACTCCAACATCGTCCCGTGGCAGCTGCTCGCGCAGCGCAGCGGCGCGAAGCTGAAGTGGTTCGGGCTGACCGACGAGGGCCGGCTCGACCTGTCGAACATCGACGAGCTGATCACCGAGCGGACCAAGGTCGTCTCCGTGACCCTGGTCTCCAACCTGCTCGGCACGGTCAACCCGGTCGAGGCCATCGTCCGCAAGGCCCAGTCGGTCGGCGCGCTGGTCGTCATCGACGCCTCGCAGGCCGCGCCGCACATGGTGCTGGACGTGCAGGCGCTGGAGGCCGACTTCGTCGCCTTCACCGGCCACAAGATGCTCGGCCCGACCGGCATCGGCGTGCTCTGGGGCCGCCAGGAGCTGCTGGAGGACCTCCCGCCGTTCCTCGGTGGCGGCGAGATGATCGAGACCGTCACCATGGGCTCGTCCACCTACGCCCCGGCGCCGCACAAGTTCGAGGCCGGCACCCCGCCGATCGCCCAGGCGGTCGGGCTCGGCGCGGCCGTCGACTACCTGTCGAACATCGGCATGGAGCGGATCGCCGCCCACGAGCACGCGATCACCGAGTACGCGGTCGAGCGGCTGCTGGAGGTCCCGGACCTGCGGATCATCGGCCCGCGCACGGCCGTCGACCGCGGCGCCGCGATCTCGTTCACGCTGGGCGACATCCACCCGCACGACGTGGGCCAGGTGCTCGACGAGCAGGGCATCGCGGTGCGCGTCGGCCACCACTGCGCGCGGCCGGTCTGCCTGCGGTACGGAATTCCGGCGACCACGCGGGCGTCGTTCTACCTGTACTCGACGCCGGGCGAGGTCGATGCCCTGATCGACGGCCTCCACCACGTCCGGAACTTCTTCGGCTGACGGGACGGGGCACGCGAACATGAAGCTCGACTCGATGTACCAGGACATCATCCTGGACCACTACCGCAACCCCCACGGCAAGGGGCTGCGCGACGGTGACGCCGAGGTGCACCACGTCAACCCCACCTGCGGGGACGAGATCACCCTGCGGGTGCGGCTCGACGGCGGCACGGTCGCCGACGTCTCGTACGAGTCCCAGGGCTGCTCGATCAGCCAGGCCAGCGCCTCGGTGCTGAACGACCTGGTGGTGGGCAAGACCGTCGGCGAGGCGCAGGCGGTCCAGGAGGCCTTCCTGGCGCTGATGCAGAGCAAGGGCCAGGGCGAGGGCGACGAGGAGGTGCTGGAGGACGCGGTCGCGTTCGCCGGCGTCTCCAAGTACCCGGCCCGGGTGAAGTGCGCGCTGCTCAGCTGGATGGCCTGGAAGGACGCCACCGCCAAGGCCCTGGCCGAGCACCCCGCCGTCAACGACTGAAGCAGAAGAGGAGGACAGACACATGAGTGACACCGAGACGCCGACCCCTTCCGCTTCCGCCGAAGAGGGTCCGACCGTCATCGTCGGCACCACCGCCGGAACCGTCTCCGTCGAGGACCTGACCGAGGCCCTGATGGACGTCGTCGACCCGGAACTGGGCATCGACGTCGTCAACCTGGGCCTGATCTACGGCATCCACATCGACGAGTCCGACGTGGCCACCATCGACATGACGCTCACCTCGGCGGCCTGCCCGCTGACCGACGTCATCGAGGACCAGGCCAGGACCGCCACCGACGGCCTCGTCCAGGACCTGCGCATCAACTGGGTCTGGATGCCGCCGTGGGGTCCCGACAAGATCACCGACGACGGCCGCGACCAGCTCCGCGCCCTCGGCTTCAACGTCTGACGGTCGGATCTTCCGCCGATCCACTGCCGCGCGAACCTCTCCTTCGGGGGAGTGTTCGCGCGGCAGTGGTGCGTCTGCCGGCGGACGCGGCCGAACGCCGCTGCCCGGGACGGATCCTCCGTCCCGGGCAGTGGCGTTTCCCGTGGTCAGGCGTGCCTGGGCCTGCGGGCGACGGCGACGGCCAGGGCGGCGCAGAGGGCTGCGGCGAGGAGGACGAAGCCGCTGGTGGCGGGGAGGAGGCCGTAGGCCTGGACGAGCGCGCCGACGGCGACGATGGGGAGGGACGAGCCGAGGTACACGATCACCCAGAGGGAGGAGAGCTCGGAGCCCCGGCGCTCCGGGTTCATCGCGGCGACGGCGCCGGTGAAGAGCGAGCGGAACGCGATCCCCTGGCAGGCGCCGCCGAGGACGCTGCCGATGAACAGCAGGGCCGGGGTGCCGGTGTACTGGGCGGTGACGACCAGGCCGAGGCCGGTGGCCAGGCCGGCCATGCCGAGGGCGATGACCAGGCGGTCGGCGGTCGGCGGGACGAGCAGCTGGGCGGCGGCCGAGGAGCCGAGCAGCAGGGCCGCGACGACGGCGCCGGTCAGGCGGGAGTCGGTGTGCAGCAGCTTGGCGGAGAAGGCCGGGGCCAGGCTGAGGTAGACGCCGAAGACCGCGTAGGAGATGAAGCCGGCCGAGGAGGCCAGCAGGAACTCGCGGCGGCCGGTGATCGGCAGGGCCAGGCGCTGCGGACGCAGGTGGGCCGGGGTCGTGATGCGGGGCGGGGAGGCCGGCGGGCGGTTGCGGCCGGGCATCCGGGGGTGGACCAGCGCGAGCGGCACGCAGAGCGCCAGCAGGGCGATCGCGTGCAGCAGGAACGGGGTCAGCAGCGGGTCGGAGCCGCCGGCCAGCAGGGCGCCGACCACCGGGCCGAGCGCCACACCGCCCGCGGAACAGGCGAGGGTGAGCTTGGCGGCCAGGGTGGGGTGGTCGGGCAGCAGGTCCCCGAGGGCGGCCCCGGCGGCGCCGGTGGACAGGCCCACCGCGACGCCCTGGACGGCGCGGCCGGCGGCGAGCTGCCAGAAGCTGCCGGAGGTGGCGAAGACGACGTCCCCGGCGGCGGCCAGGGCCACGGCGGGCAGGATCAGCGCCCGCCGGCCGAGGTGGTCCGACCAGTGGCCGACCGCGGCCAGCACCGGGACCAGCGCGAACACGTAGATCGTGAACAGGACGGTGGTGTCCAGCGCGGTCAGGGACAGCCGCTGTTGGAGCAGCGGGTAGATCGGGGTGGCCAGGTTGGCGCCGATCAGCATGAAGAGGAGGGCGGCGGCGACGAGGCCGACGCGGACACCGCGCAGCGCGTTCCAGCGGCTGATCGCGGCGAGCCGGAGCTGGGCGCGGGGCGCGAGCTCCAGGGGAAGCAGGGCCTCCGACAGTCGGCGTCCGTCGAGCTGCGCGGTGCGCAGGCCGGAGCCGGCGGGGGAGAGGTCCGCCATGGCAGGGGTCTCCTGTGGCCGGGCACCACCGGGGTCGGCGGGGTATGCCGGCGCGCCCGTCCTGGGCGCTGTGGTGGTGGCCTCGGTGCGGGGCTCCCTGGTGGAGCGGGTGAGCTGAAGTGGGCTTCGTTGCCCGTGGGCCCGCGCGGGGTGTGCGCGGTACCGATTCGAAGGATAAGGGGTAGGCGCGCGCTCGCGGCGCGCGCCCCTTGAGGCCGGGCATCGGGCGTGCGCGGCCTATACGCTGAGGTGATGGACCGGTACGCGCGGGTGATGCCGCGGGGCCGGCGGATTGACCTCGGGGTAGGGAGAACGCGCAACGATGGCCGCACGACGTCGTAAGAACGCCGGGACCTCGGAGGCGGGCACGCCGGGCGAGGGTGCGGTGCTGCCCGCCGACCTGGAGCTGCAGGATCTGTACGGGGCGTTCGCCGCACACGGGTTGGACGACGACGACCTGGACGACTCGGCCGTGCTGGTGCCGCCGGTGACGCTGCCGCCCGAGGCCGAGCTGGCCGCGCAGGCGAAGGCCGTCCCGATGTTCGGGTGGGCCCTGGAGCTGGCCCGCTGGACGGCCCCGCACCGCACCGTGGACGAGTTCGGCGACCTCACCGACCCGGACCGGGAGCCGGCCGCCCGGCTGCTCGGCCTCGCGCCGGAGGAGGGCGAGGTGTCGGAGGAGGCCGTGGTCGAGGCGATGCGCGCCTGGTCGCTGGCCTGTGACCTGGATCTGATCGAGATCGGTACCACGGCGGCCGGCGAGCACGTCGCCGTTCCCGGGCCGGACCTGGAACCGGCCGAGGAGGGGGACCCGGAGACCGTTCTGGAGCTGTGGCTGACCGCCGCCGGGATCGTCCGTGAGCTGGCCGTCGAGGCCGACTCGATGCCCGAGCCGGGTCACGAGGGACACGGCGGTCACGCGGGCGGGGAGGGCCGGGAGGACGCCGAGGGCTCGGAGACCTCGGCGGACGAGGACGAGGACGACGAGGACCGGCTCAGCGAGGTCGAGGAGGCCCGCGACGAGGCCGCCGAGCTGCTCGACGAGGCGCTCCAGGTGCTGTACGAGACCACGGCCTTCGCCGAGCCGGGCGGCGAGACCGTGCCGCTCGGCGTGCTGGCCGCGCTCCTGGTGGTGCCGGAGGGCGAGGAACCGAGCGAGGAACTGCTCGGTGACATCACCGACGTGATGGTCGCCCTGGACCCGATGCTCGCGGACCTGGCCGAGCTGGGCCTGCTGGACTACCGGCCGATCGACCCGGACCTCTTCGACGAGGAGGAGGGCGAGGCCGCGGCGCCGGAGGCCGACACGGAGGAGCCGCTGGACGAGGCGGAGTCCGCCCGCTTCGGGCTGGTCCGCCTCACGCCGCTCGGCCAGTACGGCATCCGGCAGTGGCTGCTGGAGGACGGCTACGACGCGCCGCTGGTCGGCGACCTGGCCGGGGGCGACGCCGCCGCGCTGCTCAGCGGGATCAGCGAGGCCGCCAACGTGCTGCCCGAGGAGGAACTGCGGGTCTGGATCACCGACCGGGATCCGGTGGAGGCGGCGCGCGAGCTACTCGCCGCGGCGCGCGGCCACGACGCGTACGCCCCGATGCGCCGGATGCTCTGCCACTCGGCGCTGACCATGCTCGGCGGGCCCGCCGAGCCGGCCGTCCGGGAGGTGCTGGACGACCCGGAGCTCGGCGGCGGGGCGCGGACCTGGCTGGTCTCGCTCGGCGCGGCCGACGTGCCCGCGCCCGAGCGGGCGATGGCGCTGTGGACGGTGGTCGACGCGTTCGCGGCCCAGCTGCTCGACTCCGGCGGCGACCCGGAGCAGCTGCGCGAGCTGATCACGGACCTGCCGGTGACCGGCAATCCGGCGAGCTACTTCGGCGAGCTGTGGCGGGTCGACCACCCGTACACGGCGGACGTGCTGGAGGCGGTCGGCGAGCTGCACCTGGACCGGACGGTCGCCAAGGAGGCCCGCAAGGCGGCGTTCAAGGCGCGGTCGAAGGGCTGAGCCGCCCGGGGCCGCCCGGGTGGCGGGTGGCCCGACAGCGGGGGCGGCGGGGCGCCCGGCGACCGATCGGTCGCCGGCCTCACGGCAGGTCCAGCGAGCCGCCTTCGGCGATCGGGAAGAACGGGTTGTGGGCCAGCTCCCAGAGGTGGCCGTCCGGGTCCTCGAAGTAGCACGAGTAGCCGCCCCAGCTGGTCGGCGCCGGCGGCTTGACCACCGTCGCGCCGGCCGCCGCCGCCCGCTCCAGCGCGGCGTCCACCTGGGCGGGCGACTCCAGGTGCACCGCGAGGGTGACGCCCCGGAACGAGGGCTCGCCGCCGGCCGGCACACCCGCGTCGGCGGCCAGTTCGTCGTGCGGGAAGAGGCCGAGCACCGAGTCGGCGGTGCGGAACCAGACGATCTCCGGGCTGGAGACGGAGGAGCGGCGCCAGCCCAGTGCCTCGTAGAAGCGGGCACTCTCGTCGAGGTCGGTGACCCCGAGGGTGACGATGCTGATCCGGGCCGGGAATTCCGTGGTTGCTGTCATGCCGGCCAGCGTACGAAGGGGGACCGACAGCCGGGCGCCCGGACACGGCCGCCGGCCGCCGGTTCCGTTTGCCGGGCCGATCGGCCCGCTGCGGCAAAGGGCCTGATGACCCGGCAGGTCGGGCCACGTATCGTTGCCCGCAGTCGACGGGGCACGGCGAGGACCAGGAGGTGCGGCGCGGGATGACGCGGGCGAGCGGCAGCGGGTGGGACGGCCGGCACAGGGACGGCGCGGGGACGGTGGACCGGTTCGACCGGCCGGACGGATGCCGCGGTGACGACCTGGAGGAGTGCCTGGCGGCCCAGGAGGAGTTCGCCCGCCGCACCCTCGCCTCGGCCTCCTTCCCGGTGTACGGCGCCGCGCCCCTGCTCGGGCCGGGCGGGGCCGTGCTGGTCGCGTTCGAGGCCGGTGGCGCCGGCTCCGGCGGTGCCGGCACCGAGGCGTCCGGTGCGCGGTTCGGCGGTACGGGGACGGCCGGCGCGGGATCCGGCGGCGTCCGTACCGTCGCCGGGCCGGGCTGGATCGAGGTCGGCTCCGGCGACTGGAGCTCCCCCGACGGCCCGTTCATCACCGTGCGTACCCACCGGCCCGGCGCCGAGCGCCTCGGGCCGCTGCCCGAGCTGGACGACGTGGTCGAGGACGAGCGCGACCGCGTCTACGAACAGCTCGGGGTGGACGAGGGCGACGGCCCCGGCCGGGTCCGGGCGCTGCGCGAGTGGATCACCGTGGACGGCGAGCCGCGCGCGGTCGAGGTGCACGAGGACCGGCGAGGGCTCTGGTCCGGTGCGGCGCTGCCCGGCTGCTGCCCGATCAGCGGGGCCGAACCCGTGTGGGCCGGCCGCCTCCGGCTGGACGGACTGACCGTCACCGTCTGCGGCCGCGGGGTGCCGCCCGGCGGCGTCGAGCTGGCCCGGATCGGTGACCAGGAGCGGTACCTGCGGGGCCGGACCGCGATGCTGCGCGACCTGGCCGTCCGGCGGGGCCGTCAGGTACCCCTGGGCGAGCGCGAACTCGCCCTGGCCACCGGCCTGGAGGCGCACCGGGCGGTGATCGCCCAGGGCATCAGCGAGGCCGCCGCGGTCGAGGCGCGGGTCCGGGCCGGACGGGCGCCCAGGCCGTCCCGCGGAGCCCGCGCGGAGGCGGGCGCGCTGCGCTGGGAGACGGCCGTGCGGCAGCAGATGCGGCTCGCCTCGGAGACCCGGGAGGAGGCGCTGGCCGCGGTGGCGTCGATGGTCGAGCAGCTCAACCGGCTCTCCCAGCTGACCCACTGGGTGGTGGGGACGCCGGAGGGGGACGCCGCGGTCGAGGAGGTGATCCGGTACACGGTGTTCGCCAGCGAGGTGGCGAGCCTGCCGGCGCAGCGGGCCTGGGAACAGGTCCGGCGCGGCCGGGCCGGCCGGGGGCCGGAGGACCGGGTTCCGGACGGGCTCGGGGAGGGCGAGGAGCACCGTCTCTGCGAGCAGCTCTGGCTGGCCTCCTGGGAGCAGTGGCGGGTGGCCCGGAACGGTCGCTGAGCCCCCGTTCGCCCGCTCGACCTGCGGTTCGTCGGGGAAGGGCGGATCATGAGTTCGAATACGGTCGGCAAATGACCACCCTGACGAGGCATCCGCTTAACCGTGCGTTCATCGAACGGGCGGAGTCTGCTGGGCGTCGACGTCCAGCCTCGACACCTCGCACGCCACGTACCGGGCACCGTCCCGGTCGGCGCCACCCCTCAGGAGTGACTGCCATGTCGCTGTCCCGCCGGGACTTCGTCAACCGTTCCACCGTCGTCGGGGCCGGTGTTCTGATCGCCGGCAGCGCCGAGGCGCTGGCCAGCGCGCCGGGCGCGATCGCCGCCCCGGTCGGCGGCGAGGCGCCGGCCGCCGCCGTCGCCGAGGCCGAGCGGGTGGCCGTCGGCTACGGCCCGCTGGTCCAGGACCCGGAGGGCCTGCTCGCGCTGCCCAAGGGCTTCAAGTACAAGGTCGTCAACCGGACCGGCGTCACCAAGCTGCGCACCGGCGAGTTCACCCCGAGCAACCACGACGGCACCGCGGCGTTCGAGGACGAGCGCGGCGGCAACCTGCTGGTCGTCAACCACGAGCTGTCCGGCGGCCGTGCCAACTGGCCGAACCCGGTCCCGCTGATCGAGGGCCACGTCTACGACCCGGGCGCGGCCGGCGGCTGCACCATCGTGCACGCCAAGGCCAACGGCAAGGTCGAGCAGTGGGTCGGCATCGCCGGTACCTCCACCAACTGCGCCGGTGGCGTCAGCCCGTGGGGCACCTGGCTGTCCGGCGAGGAGACCGAGGACAAGGCAGGCAAGAACGGCCTGACCAAGGACCACGGCTACATCTTCGAGGTCGACCCGTTCGACGACGACTACAACCGCGACCCGCAGCCGGTGAAGGCCTTCGGCCGGTTCGCCCACGAGGCCGTCGTCGTCGACCCGAAGCGCGCCCACGTCTACCTGACCGAGGACGCCTCGAACCCGAACGGCCTGCTGTTCCGCTGGACCCCGCCGGCCGGCTTCAAGCACGGCCGCTACCAGCTGCGCAAGCTGGCCGCCGACGCCGGTCTGCTGGAGGCCTTCAAGGTCTTCGACGCCCAGGGCAAGTTCGTCGACGACCTCTCCCGCGCCACCACGGTCGGCACCACCTACGGCGTGGACTGGGTCAAGGTCGAGGACCGCGACGCCCGCACCGTCTCGATCCGCAAGCAGTTCAAGGACGGCGAGGTCACCCGCGCCCGCAAGCTGGAGGGCATGTGGTGGGGTGACGGCGGCTTCTACTTCGTCTCCAGCTTCGCCCGCTCCGAGAGCCCGGTGCAGCACGACGGCCAGGTCTGGTTCTACAACCCGGTCCGCCGCACCATCACCCTGAAGGTGCTGCTGGGCGTCAACACCGACGTCTTCGGCGACCACGACAACTACGACGGCCCGGACAACATCACCGTCTCGCCGTACGGCGGCATCGTGATCGCCGAGGACGGCGAGGGCGTGTCCCACCTGTTCGGCGCCACCGAGGACGGGCTGACCTACCCGATCGCCCGCAACGACCTGAACATCGGCACCGCCACCAAGCCCGAGTTCAGCGAGTTCACCGGTGTGACCTTCTCGGACGACGGCAAGACCCTCTTCGCCAACATCCAGGTCCCCGGCATCCAGCTGGCCATCACCGGCCCGTGGCACCGGCTGAACGAGCACAAGCGCGGCCAGGGCTACGGCGCCTGAACCGACCGCAGGTGAGTGACGGGGGCCCGCTTCGGCGGGCCCCCGTCGCGTCCCCCGACGGGTGCGTCCCCCGGGGGCCCGGACGAGGGCCGGGCGGGGAGCGGGCGGGCTACGGCTCGGCCGGGAGCCGGAGCTGGAGCATGGCCAGCAGGCGCTGCTGCGGCTGGGCCAGGTCGATGCCGGTCAGCTGTTCGGCCCGGCGGACCCGGTAGCGCAGCGTGTTGGGGTGGATGTGCAGGGCGTCCGCCGCGACCCTGACCTCGCCCAGCGCGTCCAGCCAGGCCAGCACCGACTCGCCGAGCCGGGTGCCGTGCCGGCGGTCGTACGCGGTGAGCGCGGTCAGCCGCGGGTCGCGCAGGCCGCCGCGCTCCTGGAGCAGCGCCAGCACCTCGCTGACCAGTACCTCCGCCTGCACGTCGATCAGCGCCGCGACCTCCAGGTCCACCCCGCCGCGGCCCATCGCGTCCAGGATCCGGTCCGCCTGCGCCCGGGAGTCGGGCACCTGGGCGAGGCCCTCCACGGTCGACCCGATCGCCGCCCGCAGCGGGACGCCCAGGTGGTCCCGGGCCGCCTCGACCACCTCCTGCGCCCAGTCCCGCACCGTCGCCATCGGCAGGTTGGCCGGCAGCTCCGGCAGCAGCACGTACACCCGGGACTCGATCGGCGCGAGCAGCGCCGTCCGGTGCCGGGCCGCCGTGTGCACCGAGATCAGGCCGGTCACCTCGGCCCGGGTCAGCTCCTCGGTGGAGCCCGCGCTGTACGCCAGCACGGTCGCCGGGCGGCGCAGGTCCAGCCCCAGGTGGGTGGCGAGCGACTGCGCGCCGGTGGAGCCCTCCAGCAGGCCGGTGAGCAGCGTCCGGGTCAGCCGGACGTCCGCGGACAGCTCCCGGCGTCGGCGCACCAACTGGGCCGCCGCCACCCGCGCCGCGCCGACCAGGGCCTGCTCGGCCAGCGGCGCGAGCGGCTGGGCCCCCTCCTGCACCCAGATGGTGCCGAGCGGCTGCGCGCCGGCCCGGATGCCGATCGCCAGCCGGCGGCGCAGGCCCAGCTCCGGGTGCGGGTCGACCGCGATCGCCGTGTCCGAGGTGCGCAGGTGCTGGAAGACGCCCCACTCGCGGAGCTTCGACAGATACGGTTCGGGGCCCTGCCAGCCGAGGATGGAGAGCCGGCGCAGGTCGTCCACCTCGTCCGAGTCGGAGGAGCGCGAGTAGGCGAGCACCCGGCTGGAGGTGTCCTCGATCGAGACGATGCCACTGGTGAGGACGGCGACCGTCTGGGCGAGCGAGAAGAGGTCGCCGGCGTTGTGCTCGGCGGTGCCCGGCGAGTCCGGGGTGTCCGGCCCGGCGATGATCGCGCGGGCGAGCGAGTCGAGGTGCTCCCAGCGGGTCTCCCGGCGGACCGAGAGCAGGGCCACGCCCGCCTCGGTGGCCGCCTCGCGCAGCGCGTCGGCCTGCCCGGGCGCGTCCAGTTTGACGGCCACCGCGGCGGCGCCGGCCCGTCCGGCCGCACGCAGCGCCGGGAGGGCGGCCCGGCCCCGGGCGCCGATGGCGAGCACCAGCTCGCCGGTGGCGGCGGTGGGCGGGTCCTCCGGGTCGAGGATCGCCACGTCGCGGACGGCGACGTCCAGTCCGTGCGGGGCGGCCTGGAGCTCGACCAGCGGCTCGCCGAGCGACATCAGCAACTGGCGGAGCGGGATGCCCGGGCTGGTCATCGGTCCGCCTCCTTCGGGCACCGGCCGGCCCCGTCCGGGGACCGGTCCGCCTTCCTTCCGCCGCCTCGCCGTTGCGGCGGTCCGCGCGTCGATCGGCGCGTCGATCGGTGCGATCGGCCGGCTGTTCATCCAGTTGGACAACGCCGTGCGAATGATTTTAGCCGCCCGGCCAATCAAGCGGGCCCCGGTGCGGGAATAGCGTTCGTCCTGTGGCCGTCGTGCGACCCGCGCCGGCATCCCCGCAAGACATGAAGGAGAGCGTGCGCTCATGGATGCTGTGACCCAGGTCCCCGCGCCGGTGAACGAGCCGGTCCACAGCTACGCCCCGGGCAGCCCCGAACGGGCCCGTCTGGAGGCCAAGCTGAAGGAGCTGGGCGGCCAGGAGCCGGTCCAGCTGACCATGACGATCAACGGTGAGCGCCGCATGGGCGCCGGCGCCGAGATCCACGTCGTCCAGCCGCACAACCACGCGGCGAGGCTCGGTACCCTGCGCAACGCCACCCAGGCGGACGCGCAGGACGCCGTCGATGCTGCCCTGGCCGCTGCCCCGGCCTGGCAGGCGCTCTCCTTCGACTCCCGCGCCGCGATCTTCCTGCGGGCCGCCGACCTGCTGGCCGGCCCCTGGCGCGAGACCCTGGCCGCCGCCACCATGCTCGGCCAGTCCAAGACCGCCCAGCAGGCCGAGATCGACACCCCCTGCGAGCTGGTCGACTTCCTGCGCTTCAACGTGCACTTCGCCCGGCAGATCATGGCCGAGCAGCCGATCTCCTCGGACGGCGTGTGGAACCGCAGCGACCACCGCCCGCTGGAGGGCTTCGTCTACGCGATCACCCCGTTCAACTTCACCGCCATCGCCGGCAACCTGCCGACCGCGCCGGCGCTGATGGGCAACGTGGTGCTCTGGAAGCCGTCGCCGACCCAGCAGTTCTCCGCGCACCTGCTGATGCAGCTGCTGGAGGCGGCGGGCCTGCCCAAGGGCGTCATCAACATGGTGACCGGCGACGGCCTGGCCGTCTCCGAGGTCGCGCTGAAGCACCCGGCGCTGGCCGGCATCCACTTCACCGGCTCCACCGCCACCTTCCAGCACCTGTGGCGCGAGGTCGGCACCAACATCTCCGGCTACCGCACCTACCCGCGGATCGTCGGCGAGACCGGCGGCAAGGACTTCCTGGTCGCCCACCCGTCCGCCGACAAGGCCGTCCTGAAGACCGCGATGACCCGCGGCGCCTTCGAGTTCCAGGGCCAGAAGTGTTCGGCTCTCTCGCGCGCCTACGTCCCGGCGTCCATCTGGGCCGAGCTGAAGGACGAGTTCCGCGACGAGGTCGACGGCCTCACCATGGGCGACGTCAGCGACCTGTCGAACTTCATGTCCGCCGTCATCGACGACCGGGCGTTCGCCAAGAACAAGGCCGCGATCGACCGCGCCCAGGCCGACCCGCAGGTCGAGGTGCTGGCCGGTGGCACGTACGACGACAGCGTCGGCTACTTCGTCCGCCCGACCGTCCTGGTCTGCCAGGACCCGGCGAGCGAGTACTTCCGTGACGAGTACTTCGGCCCGGTCCTCGCCGTGCACGTCTACGAGGACGACCGGTACGACGAGATGCTGACCCAGATGGAGTCGGTGTCGGACTACGCCCTGACCGGCGCGATCATCTCCCAGGACCGCGAGGCCGTCCAGCACGCGATGCTCAAGCTGCGCAACGCGGCCGGCAACTTCTACATCAACGACAAGCCGACCGGCGCGGTCGTCGGCCAGCAGCCGTTCGGCGGCGCCCGCGCCTCGGGCACCAACGACAAGGCCGGCGCCAAGCAGAACCTGGCCCGCTGGACCTCGACCCGTTCGGTCAAGGAGACCTTCGTCCCGCCGACGGACTACCGCTACCCGCACATGGGCTGAACGTCCTCCCCCCGGGACCTTGTCCCCTGACGCCCGGTCCCGCAACCGGGCGTCCCTCGGGCGGCGGACCCCACCCCCCGGTCCGCCGCCCGCCTTTCTGCCACCCCTAGAAGCACCAGTTCCAGGAGTCACGATGCTCCGTTCCGCCCTCCTCGCGGCCTCCCGTTCCCCGCAGGTCCGCACCGTCGTCGAGAAGTTCCCGCCGACCCACGCGATAGTCGAGCGCTTCGTCGCCGGCGAGGCCCTCGACGACGCCGTCACCGCCTGCGACGACCTGGTCGCCACCGGCCGCAAGGTCACCCTGGACCACCTCGGCGAGGACACCCAGGACGCGGCCCAGGCCGCCGGTACCGCCGAGGCCTACGAGCACCTGCTCGCGGCCCTCAAGGACACCGGCCTGGCCGCCGGCGCCGAGGTCTCGGTCAAGCTCTCGGCCGTCGGCCAGTTCCTCCCGGTGGACGGCGAGAAGATCGCGCTGGAGAACGCCCGCCGCATCTGCGAGGCCGCCGCCGACGCGGGCACCACGGTGACCCTCGACATGGAGGACCACACCACCACCGACTCCACCCTGTCGATCGCGCGCGAGCTGCGCGCCGACTACCCGTGGCTCGGCGTCGTCCTCCAGGCCTACCTGCGCCGCACCGAGGCCGACTGCCGCGAGTTCTCCGGCGCCGGCTCCCGGGTCCGCCTCTGCAAGGGCGCCTACAAGGAGCCCGAGTCGGTCGCCTTCCAGGGCAAGCACGAGGTCGACCTCGCGTACGTCCGCGCGCTCAAGGTCCTGATGGCCGGCGAGGGCTACCCGATGATCGCCTCGCACGACCCCAACATGATCAAGATCGCCGGCCAGCTGGCCCAGTGGAACGGCCGCAAGCGGGACTCGTTCGAGTACCAGATGCTCTTCGGCATCCGCCCCGAGGAGCAGCTGCGCCTCGCAGGCGAGGGCAACACCATGCGCGTGTACCTCCCGTACGGGCAGGAATGGTACGGGTACTTCATGCGCCGCCTCGCGGAGCGCCCGGCCAACCTGACGTTCTTCCTGCGTGCCATGGCGACCCGCGGCTGACGACCGCCGCCGAGGACACGGCCCGTACCCCCGATGCGCGGAGGGGTGCGGGCCGTTCTCGTCGTCCGGGGCCGGAGCTCGGAGGAAGTCCTCCTGCGGCAGGGAACCCGTGATCGGTTGCTCATGTCATGCACCACAGCACTCGTGATGCCCCTCCTTCGGATGCGCGTCACGCCAATGGCGGGTCGGGGGAGTTGCGCCGTTCGCGACGGTCTTTCACCCGATGGTGTGAGCCGGCTGCGGCGTAGGATCCTCCCGCTGGTGAACTGGGCTGCGGGAAGAAGGAGTTGGCATGGTGATGAAGCGGTTCGCGGAACTGTCGACGCCGTTGGTGGCGGACGCGTGCGTGCGGCTCGGCGTCGAGGTGCGGGTGGCGCCCGCCGGGGTGGTCGCGGTGGCCCCGGGGAGCCGCGTCGCCGGGCGGGTGCTGCCGGTGCGGCACTACGGCAGCGTCGACGTCTTCCTGGAGGCGTACGGTTCCGCGGAGTCCGGGGACGTGCTGGTGATCGACAACGGCGGGCGGGTCGACGAGGCGTGCGTCGGTGACCTCGCGGTGCTGGAGGCGCGGGCCGCCGGGGTGGCCGGGCTGGTGGTGTGGGGGCTGCACCGGGACACGCCGGAGCTGCTGGAGATCGGGCTTCCGGTGTTCAGCTACGGCAGCCTGCCGCTCGGGCCGGTCCGGGTGGACGACCGGGAGCCGGAGGCGCTGACCACGGCCCGCTTCGGCCCGCACCTGGTGAGCGCCGGGGACGTGGTGTTCGCGGACGCGGACGGCGCGCTGTTCGTCCCGGGCCCGCGGGTGGACGAGGTACTGGAGACCGCCGTCGGGATCGCCCGCACCGAGCGCGTCCAGGCGGAGCGGATCCGTTCGGGTGACACGCTGCGCAGGCAGACCGCGTTCGACCAGTACCTGGAGCGCCGCGCCCGGGAGCCGGAGTACACCTTCCGCCGGCACCTCCGGCAGGTGGGCGGGGCGATCGAGGAGTAGCCGCCCCGAGGGCGCGAACGGGTTGACGCGGCAGGGAGCCGACGGGCCCGGCTGCTCCTGTTCGCGGGAGCGGCCGGGCCCTCGGTGGTGCCGGTGCCGGTGCGGGTGCGGTCAGAGCATCGAGGCGGCGGGCTTGACCATCGCCCGGGCTGTCTTGGCGTCGACGTACTCGCCGATCGCGGTCATCACCCACTCGCCCGAGAACTGGCGGACCAGCTTGCACATCACCACGCCGGTGCGGGGCTCGGACTGGGTGAGGTCGAAGCGGACCAGCTCCTGGTTGGAGGACGCGTCGACCAGACGGCAGTAGGCGTTCTTGACGTCGGTGAACTTCTGCCCGGAGAAGGAGTTCACGACGAACACCAGGCCGCACACCTCCGGCGGCAGGCCGTTGAGGTGGACGGTGATCGACTCGTCGTCGCCGCCTCCCTCGCCGGTCAGGTTGTCGCCGGAGTGGACGACGGAGCCGTTGAAGATGCCCAGCTTCATGAACCAGGCGGTGTCCAGCTTCTCGCGCTTCGCGTCGAAGGCGATGCAGGACGCGTCGAGGTCGATGTTGCGGCCGCGGCCCGCGGGCTCCCAGCCGAGGCCCATCCGGATGGAGGAGAGGAAGGGCTTGCCGTTCTTCTCCAGGGAGACCGAGCCGCCCTTGGTGAGGCTGACCCGGCCCTTGTCCAGGGTGACCTTGGTGAGGGACGGTGCGGCCGGAGGCGCCGGCGGCACGGGCGGGGCGCCCTGCGGCATCGGCGGGGCGGAGGCCATCGCGACCCGGGGGTCGACGGGCGTCCGGACCGTCTGGGCCGTCGGCGCGGCGGGGGCCGGCGCGGCGGGCGGGGCGACCGGGGCTGCGGCGGGGGCCGTGGCGGCCGGGGCGGCCGGCTCCTCGACGCTGACGCCGAAGTCGGTGGCGATGCCCGCCAGGCCGTCGGCGTAGCCCTGGCCGACCGCGCGGACCTTCCAGGCGCCGTTGCGCTGGTAGACCTCGACCACGATCAGGGCGGTCTCCCGGCCGAGCGGCGGCGGGGTGAAGGTGACCAGCACCTCGCCCGTGGCGCTGTCCCGGACGGTGGCGGTCGGCTCGATGCCCGCGAAGGTGGCGCCGGACTCGTCCGGGCTGGCGGTCACCACGATCTTGGTGATGCCGGCCGGGACGGCGGTGGTGTCGATGGCGATGGCGTCCGGGCCGCCGGCGGAAGCCGGACGGTGGGTCACGCCGGGCCCGTTCGGGGCGTTGTAGAAGACGAAGTCGGCGTCCGAGCGGACCTTACCGTCATCGGTCAGCAGCAGGCCCGAGACGTCCAGCGCCTTGGGTGCGGTGACCTCGACGGTCACCCGCGCGGTGGTCAGCGGGGCGTTTCCGCCTTGGGTCAGGACCGTGGACACGAACTCCTCCTGGGATGCGGTGGTGCGGGGCCGGCCCCGTGGGACGGGACGGCTGTGCCGACTGGCGACCACAGTAACGAACGAGGTGGCCGAGATGAGCCCGAACGGGAGCCGACCCGTCCGGTGGCCGGGCGGTCCTCCGGCGGGCGACCCGGTGGTCGGGCCGGGACAGCGGGCCAGGTCAGCGGGCCGGTGCGGTCGCGTGGGCCCGGGGGCGCGGTACGGCGGACGCGGAGGGTCCGGCGGGGGCGCCGGGTGCGGCCGTCGGGGGTGCGAAGGTGCCGAGGGCGGCGACCGCGCGGGGGTGCTGGATGCCGAAGGCCGCGGCGCTCCAGGTCTCCGGCGCGGTGGCCGGGCGCGGGGCGGCACTCGGCGCGGGCGCTGCGGAGGGGGCCGTCGGCGCGGGTCCCGCGCCCGGTGCGGCGGTGGCCGCGGTGGAGCGGCTGCCGAGGACGCCGAAGACGTACCGGCCGGGGCGGACGTCGGTGCCGGGCGGCGTGGTGAAGCGGTAGACGAGTGCGCCGCGTTCGTGGTGGGTGGTGGCCACGGCGCCCGCCAGGTCGGTCCAGGCGGTGCCGGAACCGGGCGCCAGGGTGCCGGGGGCGAGCCGGAACTCGGTCTGCAGCGCGGTGAGCGGCTCGCTGACGGTCAGGGCGAGCAGGTGCCGGGTGCCGTCGCGGCCGAGGGACTGGACCAGGGCGGCGCCGGTCAGCGCCCGGTCGGTGTGGTCGGTGTTGCCGGTCTTGGTGCCGTTCTCGGTCCCGGCGGTCGGGTTCTCGTTGCCGGTCTCCCGTCCTCCGGTCTCCTTGCCTCCGGTCTCCTCGGAGGTCAGGCCGCCCGGGCCCGGGGGCGCGACGGGCGGGCGGGGCGCGACGCCGCCCGGCGACGGGACGAGCGGCCGCGGAACGGAGGGCGCGGGGGCCGACGGTGACGGTCCGGACGGTGACGTGCCGTCGGCGGGCTCTCCGGCGGGGGGCCGCTCGGCGGCCGGGTACCCGTCGGCCTGCGGTCCGTCGGTGCCCGCCGGGTCGGCGCCGGGCTGCCGGCCGTCGGCGGCCCTCGGGCCGGGTCTCGGATCGCCGCCCAGGGCCTCGTTCCCGCCGGGCCCGTTCCCGCCGAGTGCCTGGGCGGAGGGTTCGCCGGTGAGGCCGTGCGAGGTGGCCGGGCCGCGCGAGGCGGCCGGACCTTCGGCGAGCGGTCGGCCGGACGCGGAACTCCCAGGGCGCGGCGCGCCCGACGCGAACGGGCCGGGGGAGTGCGTCCCCGCGGCCGGTCCCGGCGCGCCGGTTCCGCCGGCCTGCGGAGGGACGGCCGGTGCGCGGCCCGCGGGCCCGGTGGCGGTCGGGTCGGAGGAGGGTCCGTTGGCGTCGGGGGAGGCCGGACTGGGCGGCCCGCTGGATCCGACCCGGGCGACCCCGGCGCGCCGGCCCACGCCCTGCTGCTCGTTGAGCAGGAAGGTGGTGGCGATGCTGATGCCGACCACGGTGGACATCGCCATCGCGGCACCGGAGAACCGCAGCGTGGGCAGCCGGAGGCGCCCGCCGAACGGCTTCGGCCGACCGTGCCGACCGTGCCGGCCGTGGCGTTCGCGGTGTCGGTCGTGCGGGTACGCCGCGTCCTGACCGGCGTCCTCGGACAGAGTCACCGGGCCCCCTCCCTCCCCTGAAGTCGCCGTTGCGGTCGTCGCATTCTCCCACGTACCGACGGCGGCGCCGGTGCTGCCGGACCGGGCGGACGGCCGCCTGGCCGGCCGGTCCGGCGAGGTCTCGTCCGGGGCTGCGCGTGCGGGGTCCACCGGGACTCGCGCGCGGGCGCGCGCCGGCAGGGGGACGAGCGTACCAGCGGGCGGCCCGGGGGTGGCCAGCCCTTGGACGGAACCGATCCGATCCGTGGACAACCCGTCGGATAGCGGAAGTTGACGGTCCGTCTGACAGGATCGGTAAGGATCTGCCCGGTCGGGCAGGGATTATTGCAACCTCCTTGCAACCCTTGCCGCCCGGTGACCAGTGGCGCAGGCTGATGCCATCCCACGCCGTCCCGGAGAGATCGTCATGCCGCCCGACCCGCTGTCAGCACCCTCCAGTGCCCCTCTCGCCGCTACCCCCACGGGCGGCGATGAGGCAGGCTCCACCGCCGCTCCGGCGGCGGTGGAGGAGGTGCTGACCCTGCGGATCTCGTTGGGCGAGGAGGTGGTCGGCGAGGTCCGCACGCGGTTCCGGTTCGACGCCGACCGCCCGTACGAGGTGCTGCTGACGTTCCACCTGGGCCGGCCGGACGAGGCCGACTGGGTGTTCTCGCGTGAACTTCTGCGCGACGGCCTGCGCTCGTTGAGCGGTCAGGGCGACGTCAAGCTGTGGCCGGCGTACTGTCCGTGCCACGGCTCGACGTTGCACCTGGCGCTGGAATCGCCACACGGCAGCGCCCTGCTGGAGGTCTCGAAGCCGAAGGTCCGGGCCTGGCTGGACCGCACGTACGCGCTGGTCTCGGAGGAGGCGGAGCGCGCCTACGGGCCGACCGACGCCCAGCTGTCCGAGCTGCTGACGGGCGGCTGAGGCCGGACGGGCCGTGGGCCCGGAGGCTGGGCGCGCGAGGGTTGCGGGCCGGCGGGCGACGGCGGGGGCAGGTGTGCGCCCGGGAGCTGCGAGCGGACCGGCTGCGTGCCGACGGGCTGCGCGGAGGCGGGCTGTACGGAAACGATCTGCACGGAGACGGGTTGTCCGGAGACCGGTTGCCCGGAGACGGGCTGCGCGTTCCGGTGGTGTGCGTGGGGCGCGCGGGGTCGGGACGGGTGTGCGGGCAGGGCTCGTGGCACGGCCGCGTCGCCGGGGCCGCGCGGGCCCGGTAACGGCGGGGGGCCGGGGAGCCGGGCCGTGCCGTCGGCCAACCCCGTCCGGAGCCGGCGTACGGCCGGTGCCGACGAGCTCGGCAGCAGGTCGTACGGGTCCTCCGGGCCGAGCACGCTGACCAGCACCGACTCGGCGAACCGGTACGGCCGGTGGGCCAGCAGGCCGCCCAGGTAGCGGCGGAGCCGGGACAGTTCGGCCCGGACCGTCACCGTCCGGGCCGGGTCGCCGAACAGGCCGTCGGCCAGCTGGGCCGCGGTGTGGCCGTCCCGCTCGGTGGCGAGCAGGAGGAGCAGTTCGGCGTGGCGCGGGCTGAGCCCGTGGGACCAGCTGCCGGCGGCGCCGTGCACCGAGAGCTCGGCGCGGTCCGGCCGGCGCAGGTCGAGCCGGAGCCGGGCGCCCTCGGCCTGCTCGGCGAGCAGCCCCTGGTCGGGCCGGCCGTCCGGACCGCCGGTCGCGGTCGGGTCGTCGTCCTGGGGGCGGACCGGGCGGACCAGCCAGCCGTCGGCCAGCGGCTCGATCACGCACTCACCCAGGCTCGGCAGCCAGTGCACGGCCGCCGAGCCCCAGCCGCCGGCGGGCAGCCGCAGCCGCGCGGGCGGGGGGAATCCGGCGGCGGCGGCGGTCCAGCCGGCGGCGTCCACGACCAGGGCCGGACCGTTGACCCGGGCCAGCAGCGGGGCCGCCAGGGTGCGCAGGTGGTGCAGTGACTCCAGCCGCCGGGCGCGGAGCTCGGTCTCGGCCAGTCTGGCGGCGGTGGCGGTCAGTTGCAGGAGGTACGGGCGGACCGTGTGGGCCGGTCCGCTCAGGTTGATCGCACCGATCAGCCGCCCGGTTCCCGGGTCGTGGACGGGCGCGGCGACGCACGTCCAGGAGTGGTGGCTGCGGAGGTAGTGCTCGGCGGAGTGGACGTGCATCGGGCGCTGCGCGCGGAGCGCGGCGGCGATGCCGTTGGTGCCGACGCTCTCCTCGACCCAGCGGGCGCCGGTGAGGAAGCCGATCCGGTCGGCGCTGCGGCGCAGGCCGCGTTCGCCCTCCTGCCAGAGGATGTGGCCGTCGGCGTCGGCGATGGCCAGGATCAGCGGCGCCTGGCCGACCGGTTCGAGCAGCGTGTCGCGCAGGACCGGGAGCACCGGGTCGAGGCCGCTGGTGCGGCGGCGGTGTTCGATTTCGGCGGGGCCGAGGTGGACGGCGGCGGCGCCGGAGTCCGGGTCGAGGCCGAGCCGGCGCAGGCGGGCCCAGGAGTCGCCGATCTCGGGACGGGGTTCGAGGCGCGACTGGTCGTCGTCGGGGGCGGCGTCCCGGGCGGCGCTGCGGGCGGCGGCCTCGGCGAGGGCGCGCTCGTGGACCTTGGCCAGCTCCGCAGCGGTCTGCGGAGTTCGACGTTCGGGTCGTCGGGTCTGCCGTCCGGTCTGCCGCACTCCGTTTGCTCCTCGCCGCCGTTCGAGGGCGCGCCGGGTTGACGCGTTGACGAAAGAGTACGGGCGCTGCCGGTTCCTGGGGATGGGGTCTGCCAAGTCGGAATACCACGGGGTATGAGAGTGAACATGCCAATGAGTTATGACCGCCGGGCGTCGGGTCCGGTGTGGCTGCGGGGGCGGGTGGTGCGTGGCCGGAGGCGGGGCGGGCGAGGCGGGCGGGCGGCCTTCCGGGGCGCGGTCCCGTGCCGGGTCGCGGTGTCGTGCCGGGTGGTGGGGCGGGGGTGCGGCGGGTCCGGCGCGGGCCGGGAACGGGGCTGCGGCGGGGCGCTGCGGGGCGGAGTGGGGCGGAGCCGCGGCGGGTGACGGACCGGTCGCGGCGGTCGTGACGGATGCGCGTCGGGCGCACGGAGGCGCGTCGGGGGCGCATGTCCGGATGCCGGTCACGGGGTCGCCGCCGGAGCGTCCGGAGGCGGCGAGCGAGGCGGGGCCGGCCGCCGACCTGCGAGGCCGCCCGAGGAGGGCCCGCCGGGCGTGCCCGGAATCAATCGGTATCCGGTGGCGACCACTGTTCTGGTAGTAGTTGTCTCCATGCTCCCGTTTGTTCTCGAAGTGTTCCGCCCCGGAAGGGCCCGCCGGTGACCGTCCTGCTGCCGACGGCGGCGGCCGTGACCGTCCCCGCCCCCGCGCCCGCGTCGTACGCGGCCGGTCCGCAGGCCGCCTACGACGGCAGCGGCGTCGACGGCGGCCTGTACACCCGGGTGGTCGGCTGGGCCGACGCCGCGCCGCACTGGCTGGACCGGCTGGTCGCGCTCTGGTCCGCGCTCGGCCTGGCGCTCTTCGCGCTGCTCATGCTCGCCGCGTGGTGGCGTGCGCGGGGGGCCGGGTCCGCGGTGATAGCGCGGGTACTCGCCTCGCCGCTGATCGTGGTCGTCGCGTACGCGGTGAACTCGGTGTTCAAGGGAGTGGTGGAGGAGGTCCGGCCCTGCGCCCAGCTCGGGGTGCGCGACACCCTGGAGACCTGCCCCGGACCCGGCGACTGGTCGTTCCCGAGCAACCACACGGTGGTCGCGTTCGCCGCCGCCGCCGCGCTCTGGTTCGCCGACCGGCGGATCGGGTGGATCGCCGGGGTCGCCGCCGTCCTGATGGGTGCCTCCCGGGTGTGGGTGGGCGTGCACTACCCGCACGACGTGCTGGCCGGTGCGGTGGTCGGCGTACTGGTGGCGCTTCCGCTCGCGTCGGTGGCGGGCCGGGCCGCGCCGCTGGTCGACCGCGTGCGGAGCGGTCCGCTGCGCCCGCTCCTCGGCGCCGGGCTGCCCGCGCCGGCCGGTGGCCGACCGCCGGCGACGATGCGGCGGGGCTGAGCGGGACGGGTGCCGTCCGACCCTTGTGTGACCGGGGTGGCGGGGAGAGCATGTGAGCCGGGCGTGGGGCCCCTGTGGACGCGGCACCCGCCCGGCTCAGTCGTGCCCGGGCGCCACGGGCGCCGGGCGTGCCAGTGGAGGGAAGTGCTGCCCATGCCGTACGGACTCGACATCACCCAGGGGGACTGGCCGGCCGAGGAGCTCGGCAAGGGGGTCGAGGGGCTGCTGGCCGAGGCGATGGTGCTCACGCTCGCGACCGCCGGCCACGAGCACGGCCCGCACGCCAACCTCGCCTTCTTCGCGTACGACGAGGACCTCGTCCTCTACTTCGTCAGCGAGCGTGCCACCCGGCACAGCCACCACCTCGCCGAGGAGGCCCGGGCGGCGGCGACCGTCTTCCTGCCGCCGCCGGTCTTCGGCGAGCAACTGCGCGGCCTCCAGCTGACCGGCAGCGCGGGGGAGGCGTGGGGGCGGCAGGCCGAGTCGGCGCTGGCCGCCTACCAGGGTCGGTACCCCGCCTTCGCGCAGGACGCGGAGATCCGGCGGCAGTTCCTCACCGGGGGCGGTGCGGCGGCGCTGTACCGGTTCCAGGTGGAGGAGCTGACGGCGGTGGACGAGCCGAAGTTCGGCCGGCGGAACTACCTGCGGGCGACGGTGCGACGGTAGCGGGGTTCCCGGCACGGGTTCCCGGCACCGGGCACCCGGGCGAGCTGCCGGGGCGGGGCCGGGCGGGGTTCGGGGCGGGTGCCCCGGGCCTCGCGCCCCGGCCTCGGGCCCGAGCCGCGGCCCTCGCCCCAGGTTGGCTGTACAACTTTTCGGTCGGTTCATCTGCGGGCCGCCGCTCGGACGCCCCTCGGTCACCTGGCGGCACCACCCTGGCCGCATGAGAGTCATCGTCGTAGGAGCAGGCGTGCTCGGCACCATGCACGCCTGGCACGCCGTGGAACGCGGCCACGAGGTCGTCCACCTGGAGCGGGAGGCCGAGGCGCGTGGCGCCTCGGTGCGCAACTTCGGCCTGGTCTGGGTCAGTGGCCGGGCCCAGGGCGAGGAGCTGGACACCGCGCTGCGTGCCCGCGAGCTCTGGGAGCGGATCGGCGGCCAGGTGCCCGACCTCGGCTTCCGGGCCAACGGCTCGCTCACCGCGATCCGCACCGAGGCCGAACTCGCCGTCGCCGAGCAGGCGTTGACCCTGCCGGACGCCGCGGCGCGCGGCTACCGGCTGCTCGACGCGGAACAGGCCCGGGCCGCCAACCCGGCCCTGCGCGGCAAGCTGCTCGGCGCCCTGCAGTGCGACCGGGACGCCGCCGTCGAGCCGCGCACCGCCCAGCCCGCGCTGCGCGCCGCCCTGCTGGCCACCGGCCGGTACACCTTCCTGCCCGGGCGCGAGGTCCGCGACGTCATCGGCGAGAACGCCGTCCGCGACGACCACGGCGACACCCACACCGGCGACCTCGTCGTGCTCTGCACCGGCGCCTGGCTGGGCGGCCTGGTCCGCGAGCTCGCCCCCGAACTGCCCGTCCGCAAGGTGCGGTTGCAGATGATGCAGACCGACCCGCTGGGTGAACCGCTCACCACCTCCGTCGCCGACGGCGACTCCTTCCGCTACTACCCCGCCTTCGCCGGCGGTGCGCTGGAGCACCTCAAGGCCGTTCAGCCGCAGCCGCCGGTCGCCGCCGAGCACAAGATGCAGCTGCTGATGGTGCAGCGCCGGGACGGCGGTCTGACCATCGGGGACACCCACGAGTACGACCAGCCGTTCGGCTTCGACGTGGTCGAGGACCCGTACGACCACCTGGTCGGCGTGGCCGAGGAACTGCTCGGCCGCCCGCTGCCCCGGGTCCGGCGCCGCTGGGCCGGGGTGTACGCGCAGTGCGTCGACACCACCCGGGTCGTTCACCGCGAGCGCGTCCGCGACGGCGTCTGGCTGGTCACCGGCCCGGGCGGCCGGGGCATGACCTGCTCGCCCGCCATCGCCGAAACCACCGCCGAACTCGCCAACCTGTAAGAGGAACTGAAATGTCGTACGACATCCGCCTGGTCGTCCTGGACATGGCCGGCACCACCGTGGCCGACGACGGCCTCGTCGAGCGGGCCTTCCAGGCCGCCGCCGGCACCCTCGGCGTCGAGGCCGGCAGCCCCGAGCACGCCCGCATGCTGGAGCACGTCCGCGCCACCATGGGCGAGTCCAAGATCTCCGTCTTCCGGCACCTGTTCGGCGAGGAGGAGAAGGCCCAGCGGGCGAACACCGCCTTCGAGGCCGCCTACCACGACCTGGTCGACGCCGGTCACTGCGCGGCACTGCCCGGCGCGGCCGAGGCGATCGCCGAACTCCGCGGCCAGGGGCGGACGGTGGTCCTCACCACCGGCTTCTCCCGGGCCACCCAGGACCGCATCCTCACCGCGCTCGGCTGGCAGTCGATCGCCGACCTCACGCTCTGCCCCGCCGAGGCGGGCCGAGGCCGCCCGTACCCCGACCTCGCGCTCACCGCGCTGCTGCGCACCGGGACCGAGTCCGTGCGGCAGATCGCGGTGGCCGGCGACACCGGCTACGACATGCTGACCGGCGCGCGCGCCGGGGCGTCCGTGGTGGCCGGGGTGCTCACCGGCGCCCACGGCGAGGAGCGGCTGCGGGCCGACGGGGCGACGCACGTGCTGACGTCCGTCGTCGAACTGCCGGGGCTGCTCGGTCCGGTGGGCTGATCCCGTGCCGGGCGGGCGCGGCCGTGGGCGCGCCCGCCCGGTCGGCCGCCCGGCACCCCGCTCCGGTGTGGGCCGAGCGCGGTGCCGGGCGGTCCGTCGACGGCCGCGAGGGGGGGCGGCCGGTCGGCCGTACGCGTGTGGGCCGGGGCCGGGGGGACCGGGTCCGTGGGGCTGCACCGGTCGGGCGCCGGTCGGGGGCCGCTGTCCGGGCCGGCCGCCGCGCGACGGCTATCCGGCGGCGAGCAGGGCGGGGAGTTCCCGCATGTCGTCGAAGACGACGGTCCCGGGGCCCGCCAGCCGCTCGGCGGCGGTGAGACCCCCGGCGTAGCCGAAGGCGCGCATGCCGGCGGCGCGGGCGGCCCGGACGCCGGGCTCGCTGTCCTCGACGACGGCGCAGGCGGACGGCGGCACGCCCATCCGCTGCGCCGCGTACAGGAAGAGGTCGGGGGCCGGCTTGCCGCGGGCGACCTCGGTGGCGCTGAAGATCCGGCCGGCGAAGCGGTGGTGGAGCCCGGTGCGGCCGAGGGTGTGCGCCATCTTCTCGTGCGAACCGCTGGAGGCGACGCAGGTCGGCAGGGTGATCGCGTCCAGCGCCTCCGGCAGGCCGTCGACGGCGGTGAGTCCGGCGTCCACCTCCTCGGCGTGCCGCCGGACGAACGCCTCCCACCACGCTCCGGCGGTCTCCTCACCGAGCCGGGCGGCGATCTGTTCGTGGATCGACGCCTGGGAGCGGCCGATGAAGCGCTCCACCACGTCGGCCTCGGTGAGCGGCCAGCCGAGTTCGGCGCCGAGCGCGACCTGGATGCGGGCGGCGATCCGCTCGCTGTCCACGAGGACCCCGTCGCAGTCGAAGATGACGAGCCGTATCGGGTCCGGTGAGGGTGCCGACGGGAGTGCCGGTGAGGGCGCCGGTGAAGTGATCATGACCGGACAGCATAGGGGGACGCCCGACCGCCGACGGGCCGCGCCAGGGCCGTCCGTCGGCGGGAGGGGGCCGGCGGGAGGATACCGGCGGAAACATGGGTCCCGATATCCGTCATGGCGCCGCAACAATTCTCCCCGGGTATTGCCAGCGACTCCCCGCAACTCCTACAGTCGCTCGCATGGCAGCTGGCGATTTCCTGGCTGCTCGTCGGCATGTCGATTTCGGACGGCTGGCGAGCGCCCTCTGTACAGCCCACTCGGCGTGAGTCGGGCGGCGGTTCCCCGAAGGACGGACGGGAACCGGCCGACCCGCGTCGCGATTCCTCGGGGTGGCTCGCACTCGCACCGTTCGTGCAGGTAGACGAGGCGCCCCGGTTCCTTTCAGGCGGACTGCCGGCGACTCGCCGTGCCCGAGGACGCCGTCCTGGGTGCGGGTGCGGACGACTCGCGGGCCGGAGTTCCGCTTCCCGGCACCGATTTCCGGCAATGCCGAACCGGGATTTCCCGTGAGCGGCCTGCCGGGATCACCGAAAAGCACGGAGGGAATTCGAATGAGCGATTCCACGGGAGATTCGACCGGCAATTCGACCGGCGGTCCGGTCGGGGAGGGCCGGGCGCAGGCCGTCGGCCGGCGGGGGTTCCTCACGGGCGCCGCCGCCGTGGCGGCCACCGCGGCGGCCCCCGCCGCACTCCAGCTCGCCGCCGCCCGGCCCGCGGCCGCCGCCGGCGCCGCCGCCCGGCCGAACATCCTGCTGATCGTCACCGACGACCAGCCCAAGCACACCGAATGGGCGATCCAGAAGACCGTGGACTGGATCGCCGGCCAGGGCGTCCGGTTCAGCCACGGCCACGTGAGCACACCGCTCTGCGCGCCGTCGCGCTCGTCGGTGTTCTCCGGCCGCTACGCCCACAACCACGGCGTGCGCAACAACGGTGCGTCGCACAGTCTCGACCAGAACACCACCGTGCAGCGCCACCTCCGGCAGGCCGGCTACCGCACCGGTCTCTTCGGCAAGTACCTCAACTCCTGGGCGCTGGCCGACAACCCGCCGCACTTCGAGGAGTGGGCGCTGCTCCAGCCCGCCTTCAACAACGCCAACTGGAACATCGACGGCACCGTCCAGACGCTCACCGGGTACACCACCAACATCATCAAGAACCGCACGCTGGCCTTCCTGGACAAGGCCGCCACCGACACCCGCCCCTGGTTCGCCTACGTCACCCCCTACGCCTCGCACGAACCGAACGTCCCGGCCGCCAAGTACGCCGACACGGTGGTGCCGCCGTGGAACGGCCGCCCCTCCGTGCCCGAGGCCGACCGCAGCGACAAGCCCGGCTACATCAAGAACGCCACCTCCACGCTCGCCGACGCCCAGGCGCTGCGGACCCGGCAGCTGCGCAGCCTGCTCTCGGTCGACGACGCCGTCCAGGCGATCCACGACAAGCTGGTGGCGCTCGGCCAGCTGGACAACACCCTGGTCATCTACGTCGGTGACAACGGGTACACCTGGGCCGACCACGGCTGGCTCAAGAAGTCCGTGCCCTACTCCCCGGCCCACGAGGTGCCGTTCTACCTGTCCTGGCCGGCCGGTGGGCTCGGCGCGGGCACGGTCGACAACCGGATCGTCGCCAACATCGACATCGCCCCGACCATCCTCGACGCCGCCGGCATCACGCCCGGCACCCCGCAGGACGGCCACTCGCTGCTCGGCACCTACAGCAGGGACCACCTGCTGGTCGAGTGGTGGAAGCAGGGCACGGCGGCGGGCGGCCCGCCCACCTGGTCCTCGTACGTCGCGAAGGACCGGCAGTACACCGAGTACTACGCGCTGCACACCGACGCCAACGGCACGGTGTCCGGCACCGGAGAGGTGAAGTTCCGCGAGTACTACGATCTGGCGGCCGATCCGTACCAGCTGACCAACCTGCTGTACCAGGCGACGCCGCAGGAGGAGCAGGCGCTCGGTGTCCCGGCGCTGGCGGCGCAGCTGGCCGCCGACCGGGTCGCCTGACCGGGCCGCCCGACCGCTCGACCACCGGTGGTCGGCGCCCCGCACCCGGTTCGCCCGGTGCGGGGCGCCGGCCCCGCACCGACCACCCGGAACGAGGAACCCCGTGCCGACCACCAAGCCCTGCTGCACCCCCGGACGCGGCGCGGACACCGGCGGGACCACCGCCACCGTGCTGCCGCTCGCCGACCCGCGGGCACTGCGTGTCGCGCGGCAGCTGACCGGCCTGCCCGGCGGGCGGTTCCTGATGGGGACGGACGACCGGGAGGGCTACCCGGCCGACGGCGAGGGGCCCGTCCGGCCGGTCGAGCTGAGCCCGTTCCGGATCGCGCCGACCACGGTGACCAACGCCGCGTTCGCGACCTTCGTGAAGGCGACCGGCCACCGCACCGAGGCGGAGACCTTCGGCTTCTCCTACGTCTTCGAGGGCTTCCTGCCCGGGGAGCTCGCCGCCGCCTCGCCCGCGGTGGCCGCCGTGCCGTGGTGGCGGGCGGTCGCCGGGGCGACCTGGAGGTCGCCGGAGGGGCCGGGCTCCTCCGTCACGACGCGGCAGAACCACCCCGTCGTCCACGTCTCGTGGAACGACGCGCAGGCGTACTGCGCCTGGTCCGGCACCCGGCTGCCGACCGAGGCCGAGTGGGAGTACGCCGCCCGGGGCGGGCTGGAGCAGCGGCGCTACCCGTGGGGCGACGAGCTGATGCCGGGGGGACGGCACCTGTGCAACATCTGGCAGGGCGTCTTCCCGACGCTGAACACGGCGGCGGACGGTCACCGGGGTACCGCCCCGGTGACCGCGTTCCGGCCGAACGGCTTCGGGCTGTACAACACCGTCGGCAACGTCTGGGAGTGGTGCGCCGACTGGTTCAGCCCCGGCTTCCACCGCACGGGGCCGGGCCACGACCCGGCCGGGCCGCCGGACGGCTCGGCGCGGGTGATGCGCGGGGGCTCCCACATGTGCCACGAGTCGTACTGCAACCGCTACCGGGTGGCGGCGCGCAGCTCGAACACGCCGGACAGTTCGGCCGGCAACATCGGATTCCGGGTGGCGGCCGACGCCGTGCCGGCCGGCTGAGCGGCCGGTTGTCCGGGCCGGTTGTCCCGGGAGACTTCCCGGGGTGACTCTCGGGGACGGCACACGGTGGCTGCCCGGCGGGGCGGGCCGCCCGTGCGCCGCCGGGCGGTGGTGATTCACCTGCACACGGCGCTTCCCCGGAAAGGTCGACCGCGTCGTGCCGGCTTCCCCACGGCCTCCCCGCGGCCTCTCTTCAGGCTGCTCCAGGCGGGTTCCCGGCGGCAGGACGAGTCCGCTGCCGATCGGGCAGCGCCTGCCCGCCCGCGATCGTCCGCTCCGTCACTCTGCCTCCGGTGCCGTGTCCGAGGCCAGGGACCGGCTGCGGAAGGCGCCGGGGGGAACACCGTGGGCCTCGCGGAACGCCCGGCCGAACGCCGACGCGTGGCTGAAGCCCCGCCGCGCGGCGATGACGTGCACCGGCACCCCCCGGTGCGCGGGGTCGGCCAGGTCCTGCCGCGCTCGCGCGAGCCGCTGCTGTTGCAGGAAGCTCGCGACCGTGGCTCCGTTCCCCTCCCGCTGGAACAGGCGGTGGAGATAGCTGACGGATATGTGGTGCGCGGCGGCGATCGCGCGGATGTCCAGCTGCGGGTCGTCGGCGTTGTTCCGCACGAAGGCCATGATGCGGAGCGCCAGGGTGCGTTGGCGGGTCTCCGGGGTCAGCGACCGGTCGGCATCGAGGACACCGGCGAAGAGCGCGGCCACGAGGTCGGTCAGCACCGTGCTCAGACGCGGGGCGTCGGCCGGCTGGTAGGAGTGGCTCTCCCTCGTCACCTGGTCGAGGAACGTGGCCAGCAGGGCTCCCATTCCGCCTCGGGCCGAGATGTTCCTTCCGACGATCCGTCGGGCGGTGCCCGCAGGCAGCGGAAGGAGGGCCTTGGGCACCTCGACCCCGATGATCTTGAACGGCTCCTGGAGTGCGCTGACGAACGGGAGCGACGTGTCGGTGGTGTGGTACTCGAACTCCTTGCGGGCGACGCTGTCCCTGCCCTGGGTGACCACTCCCGACCCGCGCTTGACCAGCGAGATGTGGAGGGCGTCGGGGTCCGACCTCCCGATCAGCTTCCGTGTGCGACGGAAGGTGAGGGGTTGGCATTCCAGGGGATAGACGGTGATCTCGCCGAGTGCGATGGTCCGCTGGTTCACCCAGAAGTCGGCAGCGTGGTCGCTCCACATGTCCATGGGTGCGTGCGTCTCCGACATGAGCGCCCGCCAGCATTCGAACCGGTCGGCGGGCGGCAGGTCGGCACTGCGGAACGTCCTCTCGGGCAGCATGATCACGGGTCTACACCGGCCGGGGCGGACCGCGCAAGGAAATCCCCGGGCTCCGGGCCGCTCCGCCGGCGACCGCTCCGGTGTCCGGTGCCGGGTTCGGCCGGCCGAGTCGACTGTCCGTCAAGATCCGGTGCACTCAACGCCGATGACCGGTGCGCCGGGTCTTGGAAGAGTGAGCGGTGGATCGAGCGGCCCGGCGGGCGACGCCGACGCACCCGGGGGCACGCCTCCGGGGCCGGATCCCACGGGCGCTCCCCGGCAACATCGGTCGACAGATGAGGAAGCACCATGAGGAAGAGAATCGTCCGGACAGTCGTGGCGACGTCGGCGATGGCCGTCTTCGGACTCTTCGCGGCGTCCCCGGCGAGCGCGGCGTCCGCGTCGTGTTCGAGCGGGGGCGGGGTCTGCACCAGTAGCAGCATCCCGGCGAACGGCAACCACCAGGTGTGCTTCGGGGGGCAGCACACCGCGCTGTCCTACTGGGGTCGTGCCGAGCTGTGGGACGCCGACACCGGCGTGATGGTCGGCTCCATCGCGACCAACCCGTTCCGGTGGCAGCAGGCGTGCACCGGCGGCCTGTACGGGGCCCACTACTACCTGCGTGGCACCGGCAACCAGTTCTACGGCGAGGTCTGGAACTGACCCCTGACCCCTGACCTCCGACGCCCGCCGGCCGGCGGGCCGGCGGGCGGCCGAGGGCAGCGGAACGGAGCAGGAAGTCGGGGCGGCCGACTTCCTGCTCCGTGGGCGGTCGTGCGTCAGTGGCTGCCCTTCAGGTTGAGCACCACCACGCCGACGACGACCAGGGCGAGCCCCAGCCACTGCAACCGCCCCAGCGACTCGCCGAAGGCCACCACGCCGATGCCGGCGACCGCCGCCGTCCCCGCTCCCGACCAGACCGCGTACGCGACCGACACCGGGATGTGCTTCAGCGCCCTGCCGAGCAGGTAGAACGAGAGGACGTAGCCGATCGCCACCCCCACGCTCGGCCAGAGCCGGCTGAAGCCCTCGGTGAGCTTCAGGCAGCTGGTGGCGCAGATCTCGCTGAGGATCGCCAGGGCCAGGAGTACGTAGGGCACGGGAGGTCAGACCCCGAACGCGGCGGTGAGCTTCCCCAGCAACGCGACGTCGGCGTGCTCCAGGCTGTCGAGCAGCGTCACCCGCGAACCGCCCGGGATCCGGGTGTCGCCGGACGGGACGGCGAGCACCGCGCAGCCGGCCGCGGTGGCGGAGGCGACGCCGGTCGGGGTGTCCTCGACGGCGACGCACGCGGCCGGGTCGAGGCCGAGGCGTGCGGCGGCGGCGAGGTAGGGGTCGGGCGCGGGCTTGGTGCGCGGGGTGTCCTCGGCGGCCAGCGTGACGGCGAACCAGTCGCGGCCGATGGTGCCGAGCACCATGTCGACGACGCGGCGCGGCGAGGCCGACACCAGTGCGGTGGGCACGCGGGCGTCGCGCAGTTCGGCGAGCAGGGCGAGCGCGCCCGGCCGGGGGACGGTCTCGGCGGCGACCTTGCCGGCGAACGAGTCGCCGAGCCGGTCGGCGAGTTCGGCCTCGCTCAGCGACGTCCCGCTGACCCGGTGGAGGTGGGCGGCGGTGTGCTCGACGGCCTGGCCGAGCACCTCGGGGACGTCGGAGTCGGTGAGCGAGTGGTGGAGTTCGTCGGCGAGTTCGGCGGCGGCCTGCCACCAGAGGTGCTCGGTGTCGACCAGCGTGCCGTCCATGTCGAAGAGGACGGCGGCGGGCGTCACGGTCACGGCGGGTGCGGCCGGCGACACCGGTGCGGCGGGGACAGCAGGAACAGCAGGAACGGCGGATTCAGCGGATGCAGGCATGGCGGTACCTTCGGTGGTTCATCAGGAGGAGGGCGGACGGGTCAGACCGTACGGCGGTCGACCAGCACCGGGCGCTCCGGCAGGGTCAGCGCGGCGCGCGAGCCGACGGGCAGTGCGGTGGCGGTCTCGGTCGGCAGGTCGGCCTTGACCTCGGTGCCGTCGCCGAGCCGGACGGTGAGCCGGGTGACGGCGCCCAGGAAGGACGCGGAGACCACCTGGGCCGGGCCGTCCGCCGCCGGGGCCAGCGCGACGTTCTCCGGCCGCACGAGCACGTCCAGCGAGCCGTCCGCGGGCAGCTCGCCGTCCACGGCGTGCCGGCGGCCGAGGACCTCGACGCCGTCGCCGGCCCGGACGCACGGGATGCGGCTCATGGTGCCGACGAACTCGGCGACGAAGGCGGTGGCCGGGCGGGCGTAGAGCTCGGCGGGCGCGGCGCACTGCTCCAGCCGGCCGGCGCGCAGCACCGCGACCCGGTCGGCCATCGAGAGCGCCTCCTCCTGGTCGTGGGTGACGAACAGCGTGGTGATCCCCAGCTCCTGCTGGAGGCGCCGGATCTCCTCGCGCAGGGACAGCCGCACCTTGGCGTCGAGTGCGGAGAGCGGCTCGTCGAGCAGCAGGACGCGGGGCTGGAGGGCGAGCGCGCGGGCGAGCGCGATGCGCTGCTGCTGGCCGCCGGACAGCTGGTGCGGGTAGCGGTCGGCGTGCTGGGGCAGGCCGACGAGCTCCAGCAGCTCCTTGGCCCGGTTGAGGCGTTCGGCCTTGCCTGCGCCGCGCATCCGCAGGCCGAAGGCGACGTTGTCGGCTGCGGTCAGGTGCGGGAAGAGGCTGTACGACTGGAACACCATGCCGGCGTCGCGCTTGTGGGCGGGGATCGCGGTGATGTCCTCGCCGTCGACCAGCACCTGGCCGGAGTCGTGCTGCTCGAAGCCGGCGAGGATGCGCAGCGCGGTGGTCTTGCCGCAGCCGGACGGGCCGAGCAGGGCGAGGAGTTCGCCGGGCTGCACGGTCAGGTCGAGGCCGTCGAGCGCGGTGGTGGCGCCGAAGGTGCGGCGCAGCGAGCGGAATTCGACGGTCGCGCCGCCCGATCGGGTGGCGGTCTTCTCAACGGCGAGGGAGGTCACGGGAGTTCTCCGGAGGTGCGGGGGAGGCCGGCGTGCGGTCAGGGAGGTCAGGACGTGGTCTTGGCGTGGCGCTCGCGGCCGAGGGTGGCCAGCAGGAGCAGGAGCAGCCAGGTGATCAGCAGGCTCAGGATGGAGACCGCGACCGACATGTGGGCCTGGCTGTTGCCGACCGTGTAGATCCAGACCGGGAAGGGCTGGTAGCCGAGGATCGAGGCGGCGGTGAACTCGCCGAGCACCAGGGCCAGGGTGAGGAAGGAGGCGTTCAGCAGCGCCCCGCGCAGGTTGGGCAGGACGACGGTGAACACCGCACGCGGCCAGCTCGCGCCGCAGTTGCGGGCGGCCTCGACCAGGGTGCGGACGTCCACGGCGCGCAGGCCGGCGTCCAGCGCGCGGTAGGCGAGCGGCAGGCCCATCAGCACGTAGGCGATGACCAGGACCAGCGGGAAGTCCGGGTCCTGGACGAACACGAAGGTCTGGAAGAACGGCGTGTCCATCAGGTAGTCCGGGCCCCAGCGCAGCACGCCGATCAGGCCGGCGGTGAGGGCGACGGGCGGGACGACCAGCGGCAGGGTGCAGAGCACGTCGATCACCGGGCGCAGCTTCGGCGCGCCGAGCCGGACCGCGATCAGGGCGGGGACCAGCAGGAGCAGCAGCACCAGGACGGTGACGACGGCGAGCCCGAGGGTGAGCCAGAGGCTGTCGAGGAAGCCGGGCGCGGAGAGCAGCCCGGTGTACGCCTCGAAGGAGTAGCCCTGGGGCTCGTCGATCGAGAAGTAGCCGGCGGCGGCGAGCGGGACGACGAAGTAGATCCCGGCGATTCCCAGGACGGCGCCGCGCCACCAGCGCACCTTGGTGCGGCCGGTACGGGTGGGGGTCAGCTGAGCCATCGGGCGCTCCGGCGCTGGAGGGGGAGGTACACGGCCATCACGAGGACGGCCACGACGATCATGTTGAGGCTGAGGGCGAGGGCGAGGTTGCCCTGGCCGACCAGCACGTTGCCGGAGAGCGCGTCGGCGATCGAGCGGCTGACCAGCGGGACGGTCGCGCCGACCATCGCGGCGGCGGTGGCGTACGCGGCGAAGGCGCTGCCGAACAGCAGGACGAAGCCGCCGAGCAGGGAGGGCAGCAGGATCGGCAGGGCGACGTGCCGCCAGTACTGGACGGTGGTGGCCCGGTTGTTCTGGGCCGCCTCGCGCCACTGCACCCGCAGGCCGTCCAGGGCCGGCGTGATGGTGAGCACCATCAGCGGGATGAGGAAGTACAGGTACACGATGGTGAGTCCGGTGAACGAGTAGAGCGTCCAGCCGTGGTCGGTGAGGTGGAGCAGCTGGGTGACCTCGCCGGCGTTGCCGAGGGTGGCGACGAACGCGAACGCGAGCGGCAGGCCGCCGAAGTTGGCGAGGACGCCGGAGGCGGTCAGCACGGCCTGGCGCAGCCAGGTGTGCCGGGAGGTGACCACGGCCTGGGCGATCGGCAGGCCGATCAGGGTGGCGAGCAGGGCGGTCAGCGCGGAGAGCTTGAGGCTGCTCAGCATGGCCGTCCAGTAGGCGCCCTGGACGGAGGCGGTGATGTTGTCGAACGTGAACTGGCCGCCGCCGCCCTCAGCGTCGGTGGAGGTGGTGAACGCGCCGATCACGATGGCGACGGCCGGCAGGCCGAAGCCGACGAGGAAGAAGAGCAGGAGCGGGACGGTGGCGAGCCAGGAGGCGCCGCCGAGCCGGGCGAGCGGTCGCCGCCGGGGGGCGGGGACGGTGGTCGTGGGGGTGGACGTCGTGGCGGTTCCGGACGCCCCCGCGCCGCCACCGAGGTCGGTGGCGGCGGGGGTGGTCGGCACCGGGGTGGGAGCCGTGGTCATGAGTGCCTTTTCGCGGTGGAGTCGGCCCGAAGTGCGGTGCGGGGCGGGAGTGTCAGCCCGCGATCGCCTTGGTCCAGTTCTCGGTCACGACCTTCTTGGCGGCCGTGATCTGGTCCTGGGTCGGGAAGGTGGTGAAGGGCTTCTCGACGGTCGGCAGCTTGGCGGCGGCCGTGGCGTCGAGGGTGCCCTCCTTCTTCAGGGCGTCGAAGGTGGACGGGGTGGCGTAGCCGCCGAGGAAGAGGTTCTGGCCCTCGGCGCTGAACAGGTACTCCTGCCACAGGCGCGCGGCGGCGGGGTGCGGGGCCCACTTGTTGATGCCCTGGTTGTAGAACTGGGCGTAGCTGCCGTCGGAGGGGATGGAGACCTTCCAGTCGACGCCCTTGTCCTTGAACTGGTCGCTGTAACCGGCGTTCAGGTAGGACCAGTCGATCGAGATCGGGGTCTCGCCCTTCTCGATGGTGGCGGGGGTCGACTCGACCGGGTTGAAGTTGCCGGACTGCTTGAGCTTGCCGAAGAAGTCGATGCCGGGCTGGATGTTGTCCAGCGAGCCGCCGTTGGCGAGCGCGGCCGCGTAGACGCCGCCGAACGCCGAGCCGGACTTGGTCGGGTTGCCGTTGAGGGCGACCTGGCCCTTGTACTCGGGCTTGAGCAGGTCGGCGAAGGTCTTCGGGCAGCTGGCGATCTTCTTGGCGTCGCAGCCGATCGAGATGTAGCCGCCGTAGTCGTTGACGGCGGCGCCGGCCGCGTCCTTCTGGGAGGCCGGGACCTTGTCGAAGGTCGCGACCTTGTAGGGGGCGAGCAGGCCGTCCTTGACCGCCTGGAGCGCGAACGCGCTGCCGAGGTCGACGACGTCGGGGGCGCGGTCCTGGCCCTTGCGGGAGGTGATCGCGTTGATCTCGTCCTGGCTGGAGCCGTCCGGGTTCTCCTCCTCGACCTCCAGGCCGTACTTGGCCTTGAAGCCGTCGATGATCTTGCCGTAGTTCGCCCAGTCCCGGGGCAGCGTGATGACGTGCAGCTTGCCCTCCTTCTTGGCGGCGGCGATCAGGCCGTCGATGCCGCCGAGGTCGGCCGCGGAGGTGGCCTCCTTGGCGTCCTTGGTGCCGGCCTTGGCGGCGTCGCCGGCCTTGGCGGTCGAACCGGCGGAGCCGCAGGCGGTGAGGGAGAGCGCGGCGGCGGTCAGTACGGCCGCGAAAGCGGCGGCGCGGGCACGGTGCACGGTCACGGGTCAGTCTCCTGATCAGGGCGTACTGCGAGGGGTGCGTTTCGCGGGGATTCGTCGGGCGAGTGGGGTGGCCGGGGCGGCCGGGCCGGGGTGAGCGGCCGATTGTTCGGCGCCCGAGTTGACTAGCCAACTTCGCTGACGGGGGTAAGTACGCCGGAGCCCGATGACGGGAAGGTGAACGGATGGCCCAGTCCCGGGGTCGGCTGCGGGAACGGTCGAATCAGGTCGCCGGCGGATGATCGCCGGAGTGCGATGCTTCGGTGGCGCAGCGGGATAAGGTCGGGCTGTCCGCGCCGGTACGGCTGTGCAGGACACCGCCCCTGGAGGGACATTGACTGACGTGGCAGTGGAGTCGGGCCGTCCGGCCGCCGAGGACCGCGCCACCGGCGCGCTCTACCGCAAGGTCGCCGCCGACCTGCGCGAGGCGATCACCACCGGCGCGTTCGGCGAGGCCGGCCGGCTTCCCGCCGAGGGCGCGCTCGCCGAGCAGTACGGCGTCTCGCGCGGCACCGTCCGCCAGGCGCTCGCCGTGCTCCGCTCGGACGGGCTGGTCACCTCGCGGCGGGGCACCCGCCGGGTGGTGCTGGGAACGGCCCGCGTGCAGAGCTTCTCCGAACTGCTCAGCTTCACGCACTGGGCGTACTCGATGGGGGAGGAGCCCGGCGGCATACTCGACTCGCTGGTCCGCCGCCCGGCCGACGCCGCCGAACGCGAGCAGCTCCGCCTGGAGCAGGGCGCGGACGTCTACGTGACGGTCCGGCTGCGCACCCTCTCCGGCAAGCCGGTGATGGTGGAGCGGACGGTCTACCCGCCCCGGGTCGGCGAGATCGTCGCCGAACTGCCGCCGGACGTCGTCTCGCACACCGAAGTCCTGCGCGAGCACGGCATCCTGTTCACCGACGCCGACCACACCATCGACATCGTCGTGGCCAACGCGGACGACGCCCGGTTGCTCGGCTGCCGCCGCGGCGGCCCGCTGCTGCGCGAGCGGCGGCGGACCACCGACCCGACCGGCACCCCCGTGGAGTGGTCCCAGGACCGCTACCTGCCCGGCACGGTGGCGTTCAGCGTGCACAACTCGCTGGCCGCGTCGGCGCTCTCCCGGCACGCCCGGGAAGTGGACTGAACCCTCGGCGGGGGGATGCGCACGGCGTTCGCGGCTCGGGGGCCGGAGCGCGCGGCGGGGTGGTGGGCCGGTCGGCCCACCACCCCGTTCCCGTCCGCCCTCCGGAGGTTCAGCGCATCAACGCGGCCAGCAGCGGGCGGAAGTGCGCGAAGCCCGGGGTGTCCGCGTCGGCCTCCTTGGCCTGCTCGTCCCAGCGGCGGACCGCCACCGCGTCCTCGGCGCCCGGGCGCGCGGCGAAGGCCGCGGCCTGCTCCTCGGACATCGGGCCGCCCTGCACCCGGAGCGTGTACTCGGAGGCCTCGGACAGCCGCGCCCGGTAGCCCGGCTCGACCGCGCACAGGTAGCGCTTGGCGGCCACGTGCAGGCGGACCGGGTCGGTGACCTCCGGGCCGAACCAGCGGGCCAGCCAGTCCGCACCCGTGTCGCTGTGCCGGTTGTCCTGACCCTCCATCAGGTCCCGTCCGTGCAGAGCCCCCTGGAAGTGGCCGACGTCGTGCAGCAGCGCCGCCGCGACCAGGTGCGGGGCCGCCCCGGCCGCCTCCGCCAGCGCGCCGGCCTGGAGCATGTGCTCGGCCATGGTCACCGCCTCGCCCAGGTACTCGCCGGCGCCCTCGCCCGCGAACAGCTCGGCGATCGCGTCCAGCGCGGCTGCCCGGCGGTCCAGTACGGCGAGGGTGCTGGCCAGCGAGTCCAGGTCGGCGTAGCAGCCCTGGAGGTGGCGGTGGCCGTCCTTCTCGAAGGCCGTCCTGGCGTGCATCAGGCGGACGTTGTCGAAGATCAGGCAGTCGCCCCGGTCCAGCCGGAACTCCAGCTGCAGCTCGGGGCGGAGGGTGATCGCGGCGAACCGGCGGTAGGCGTCGTAGAACGCGTCCAGCTCCCGGGCGGTCCCGCGCAGCGTGCCGATCGAGCGGTTGTTGAACCGCACCTCGCGGATCCGGCCGAGCGGATCCACCCCGATCAGCGGTCGGTCGGCCCGCAGTTCGGTGTCCCGGTCGCGGAAGACGAACGGGACGGGCGTGCGGGTCAGCACCGCGAAGGCCTCCGGAGCCTCCTCGCGCAGGACCGCGGCGGCCTTGAACCCGTCCACCAGGCCGGAGTCCCCGCCGGTCGCCGAGTTCTCCAGGCAGTGCAGCAGCTGGAGGGTGGGGACCGGGTCGCGGTACGGGTTGTCGGTGTGCGGGGTGATCGCCGCGCTGGTGAAGGCCAGGTTGTTCGGGTCCGGCTCGACCCGGACGTCGAACAGCTCGCCGTAGTTGGTGACCCGCACGTACCCGAAGGTCCCGGCGACGGCGAGCACCTGCCGTTCCACCGCAGGCACCCCGCGCAGCACGGCGAAGCCGGACCGGCGTACGGCGGCCAGGACGGCGGCGCGCTCCGCCGGGTCGGCCAGGTAGGCCGTCCACTCCGCCTCCGGGAGGCCGTCCGCGAAGTCCGCCGCCGTCCAGAGGCGCTTGTCGGCCTCCGTCCGCCCGTCGCCGTCGACGGTGCCGCCGGCCCCGCCGCCGGGCGCCGCCCCGGCCAGCCACTCCAGCGGGTAGCGGGACCGGTGCCCGTCCGACCAGAGCACCTCCAGGTGCCCGCCCTGCCCGTCCTGCCCGTTCTGCCCGTCCTGCTCGGTCTGTGTGCCCTGTTCGGTCTGCGCGGCGATCGCGAGGTCGTCCGGCAGGTCGGTGATCTGGAACAGCTTCTGCCCGTTCCGCGGGTCGCGGCATTCGGCGCAGGGGCAGTTGTCGCGCAGCCAGTACGGCGGAAGCTCGGGCATGGGGTTCCTCCTGGTCGGTCTCACGAGTGAAGTTGTATAGCCAACTTTGCGTTGTGAGGAGCCTCTCGGGCGCCGGTGAGATCCGCGTGGCGAAACGATGAACCCCTCGGGAACAGAAGCTCCCGAGGGGTGGTGAGGCGTGGCCCGGCCGGGGCAGGGGTGGCCCGGCCGGGCGGGGGGTTCGGTCACCCGAAGGAGGGGCCGACCGCCTCCCAGGCGGCCTCCGCCGCCTTGAGGGCGGAGGTGGCGTCGGTGCCGGTGGCGGTGGCCAGGGCGGTGAGGGTGGCTCGGACCGTCTCGGGGGAGGCGGCCGGGCCGTAGTGGTTGACGCGGAGCATCCCGGCGGCGAGTGCGCCGCCACCGGCCTGGACGGGGAGGGTCGGGTCGAGGCGGCGGAGCTCGGCGGCCAGTGCGGCGGCGTCCAGGCCGGCCGGGGTGCGCAGGGTGGTGGCCACCGGGGCGGCGTGGGCGTCGTCCGGGACGAACGGGGCGAGGGTGCCGAGGGCGCGGACGCCGGCCCGGACGGCGGCGGACGCCGCGCCGTGGCGGGCGATCACCGCGGGCAGCCCGTCCGCCTCGATCCGGTCCAGGCAGGCGCCGAGCGCGAGCATCTCCAGCTGGGCCGGCGCGTGCGGCAGGACCGTCCGTCCGGCGTCCGTCCAGCGCTCCTTCCAATCCAGGAGGGAGAGGTAGGAGCGGCGCGGGGCGGCCGGGTTGGCGGTGATCCGCTCCCAGGCCCGCGCGGAGACGGAGACGGCGGAGACCCCGGCCGGCCCGCCCATCGCCTTCTGGCCGCCGATCACGCACAGGTCGACGCCCCAGGCGTCGGTGAGCAGCGGTTCGGCGGCCACCGAGGCGACCGCGTCCAGCATCAGCAGCGCCCCGTGCGCGCGCACGACGGCGGCGATCTCGGCGACCGGGTTGGTGTTGCCCGTGGCGGCCTCGGCGTGCACCAGGGAGACGAAGTCGACCTCCGGGTGCGCGGCGAGCGCCTCGGCCACCTGCCCGGCGGTGACGGCGGTGTCGAACGGCACGGCGAGGTCGACGACGTTCGCCCCGCAGTCGCGCAGCCAGCCGCCGAAGGTCTGCCCGTACGGTCCGGTGACGATGTTGAGCGCGGTCGACCCCGGGTGCGCGGCGCCCCGGATCGCGGCCTCCAGCGGCAGCAGGGCCTCGCCCTGGGTGACGATCACGTCGGCGGTGGTGTGCAGCAGCGCGGCCACCTGGTCCTCGACGGCCGCGAAGTCGGCGGCGCTGAACGGGGGCAGGTCGAGGTAGGGGGTCACGGGGTCGGGCCTCTCACGTGGGGGAACGGTGACCGGAACGAGTCTGCCCCATCGGCGGTCCTCACAGGGAATGCCGTCGTCGGTAGAGTGCGGGCCATGAGCGATGGCACGGTGCTGCACGTCCGGGGTCGGGTGCTGGTCGGTCCGGAGGACGTCCGCGACGAACTCTGGGTGGTGGACGGCCGGGTGACCTTCGACCGCCCCGCAGCGGCCGGTGACGTCCGGACGGTGGACGGCTGGGTGCTGCCCGGTCTGGTGGACGCGCACTGCCACGTCGGCCTGGACGCGCACGGCGCCGTCGACGCCGCCACCAGCGAGAAGCAGGCGCTCACCGACCGCGACGCCGGCACGCTGCTGATCCGTGACGCCGGTTCGGCCGCCGACACCCGGTGGATCGACGAGCGCGAGGACCTGCCCCGGATCATCCGGGCCGGCCGGCACATCGCCCGCACCCGTCGCTACATCCGCAACTACGCGCACGAGATCGAGCCCGGCGACCTCACCGCCTACGTCCGGGCCGAGGCGCGCCGCGGGGACGGCTGGGTGAAGCTGGTCGGCGACTGGATCGACCGGGAGCGCGGCGACCTCGCCGCCTGCTGGCCCGGCGACGCCCTGGCCGAGGCGATCGCGGCGGCGCACGAGGAGGGTGCGCGGGTCACCGCGCACTGCTTCGCCGCCGAATCGCTGCCCGACCTGCTGGCGGCCGGCATCGACTGCGTCGAACACGCCACCGGCCTGACCGAGGAACTGATCCCGGCCTTCGCCGAGCGCGGCGTCGCGATCGTCCCGACGCTCGTCAACATCGCCACCTTCCCGCGCCTGGCGCTCGGCGGCGACCTCAGGTTCCCGGCCTGGTCCGCCCACATGCGGCGGTTGCACGCCCGCCGCTACGACACCGTGGGCGCCGCGCACGACGCGGGCATCCCGATCTTCGTCGGGACGGACGCGGGCGGCTCGATCGCCCACGGCCTGGTCGCCGACGAGGTGGCCGAGCTGGTCAAGGCCGGGCTGAGCCCGGCGGAGGCGCTCTCGGCGGCCACCTGGTCGGCGCGGGAGTGGCTGGGCCGTCCGGGCCTGGAGGAGGGGGCGTCGGCCGACTTCGTGGTGTACGCGGAGGACCCGCGGGCGGACGTCCGGGTGCTCGCCGACCCGCGCCAGGTGGTGCTGCGCGGGAGTCCGGTGGGGTGAGGCCGGCGGACGGCGCGGGGGCGGCACGGGGGCGGCGCGCGGCCGTCGGCGGCCGGGCGGGCCGAAGATCATCCGGGTGAACGGGCTGTCGTTGTAGGCCGATAGGGTTACGCCCATGGCACCGCGTCCACTGAATGAGATCGTCGAGCCCGGGTGGGCCACCGCGCTGGAGCCGGTGGCCGGGCGGGTCGCCGCCATGGGCGACTTCCTCCGCGCCGAACTGGCGGCCGGCCGCACGTACCTGCCCTCCGGGCCGAACGTGCTGCGCGCCTTCCAACAGCCCTTCGCCGATGTGCGGGTGCTGATCGTCGGGCAGGACCCGTACCCCACCCCCGGCCACGCCGTCGGCCTCAGCTTCTCGGTGGGGGCGGACGTCCGCCCGATCCCGGCCAGTCTGATCAACATCTTCCAGGAGTACGGGAACGACCTCGGTCTCCCGCAGCCCTCGAACGGGGACCTCACCCCCTGGACGCAGCAGGGCGTCCTGCTGCTGAACCGCGCCCTCACCACCGCGCCGCGCAAGCCCGCCGCGCACCGGGGCAAGGGGTGGGAGGAGGTCACCGAGCAGGCGATCCGTGCGCTCGCGTCGCGCGGCGGCCCGCTGGTGGCGGTTCTCTGGGGCCGTGACGCGCGCAACCTGCGTCCGTTGCTGGGGGAGATCCCGGCGATCGAGTCCGCGCACCCGAGCCCCTACTCGGCGAACGGCGGCTTCTTCGGCTCGCGCCCGTTCAGCCGGGCCAACGAACTGCTGGCGCGGCAGGGTGCGCAGCCGGTGGACTGGCGACTGCCGTAGCCGGGCTGCCGTCGCCCGGCTGCCGTGGCCTGCCGTGGCCTGCCGTGGCCTGCCGTGTCCGGCTGCCGTGCCCGACTGCCGTGCCGGTGGTCGTGGCCGGAGGCCGGAGGCCGGAGGCCGTTGCGGCGGGCCGTGGTGTTCCTGGGCGTCAACCTCACCCGAACGAGTGAAATGACGTTCTGTGTGACTCATGTGACGGATTGTTCGAGAAGACTGGCGGCTCGTCGTTCGGAGCGCCAGCCCCTTGGCCCCGCCCCCGCGGGCGGGTGATGTCGGAGGTGCGCTCCTCCTCGTCACCACCCGTGGGGGTACCGCCATGTCCTCGTACCGTTCCGTTCCCGCCGTCACCGTCGCCGCCCTCGCGGTGGCGGCGCTGATAGTCCCGGCGTCCGTCGTGCCGTCCGTCGCCCACGCCACCGCACCGGGTGCGCCGGGGGCGTCGGGTGCGTCCCCGGCGACACCGGCCGCACCGGCGGCCTCCACGGGGGCCTCCCCGGCGCCCTCCGCCGGCAAGGCGCGCGCCGTCACCGCCGAACTCGACCTGGACGTCAGCCTGTTGAACAAGACCGTGGACGTTCCGGTGAACATCGCACTCAACAAGGTCGAGACCCCCGCGCAGAGGGAGGGGTCCGTCCTCACCGCCGTCGTCGAAGGCGTCGACCAGCAGGGCCCGGTCACCCTGGTCAGGGCCGACCTCGGAAAGTCGGTGACCAGGGTCGACGCCAGGGGCGCCTTCGCCGCCGTCCAGCTGGTCAACGCGGACGTCCACGCCCCCGGCCTCCCCGCCACCACCCTGCTCGGCCTGGAGGCGCTCAGCGCCACCGCCACCTGTCCGGTCGACGGGCGGCCGACCGCCGACGTGGTGGCCCCCGCGAAGCTGACCCTCCTCGGCAAGCCCGTCACCGTCAGCCTGTACGGGCCGACCAGGGTGGACGTCCCGCTGGTCGGCAGCGTCTCGGTCGAGTTCTCCAAGAAGACCACCACCTCGACGACGGCCGCCGCCTCGGCCCTGGAGGTGCGGGTGGAGGTCAACCCGCTCAGCCTCAACGTCGCCAAGGTGACCGGGACCGTCACGGTCGCCTCGGTGAGCTGCGAGAAGCCGGTGCCGACGCCCTCCGCCCCGGCGCCCACCACCGCCCCGGCCGTGGCCCCGCCCGCGGAGGTGCCCGCGGCCCGGCCGGTGGGGGACGGCACTCCCACCGCCGCCGCCGGTACCGGCCGGGCCGCTGCCGCCCCGCCGTCCGCCACCGGTACGCAGGCCGCCCGCCGTCCGGCCTCCGCCGCCCCGGCCGCGGCGGACCACCTCGCCGCCACCGGCGGCAGTGACTCCACCGCCCCGCTCGCCGTCGGAGCCGCCGCCCTGGTCGCTGCCGGCGCCTGCGCCCTCTGGGCCACCCGCCGTCGCCGGGCCGCTGTCGCCGCCCACGCCCGCAGGCGCTGAAACCCGCCCCGGATCCCGTGCGGGAGTGTCATCTGCGGCACTCCCGCACGGTGACGGTGCCGACGCGGACGGTTGGTTCACATGGGCGTTACATGAGAGGAACAACCGGGAAACGGCGGCTTGCGACGCTACGCGGGCACCCACCACTCAGTTTGCGAGGGACACCGCCGTGGCAATCAAGGCCGAGTACATCTGGATCGACGGCACCAAGCCGACCGCCAAGCTCCGCTCCAAGACTCGGGTCCTGCCGAACGCCGACAAGATCCCCACCTGGGGCTTCGACGGTTCCTCGACCAACCAGGCCGAAGGCCACGCCTCGGACCGAGTGCTGGAGCCGGTCAAGGTCACCAAGGACCCGATCCGCGGCGGCGACAACATCCTCGTCCTCTGCGAGGTCCACGAGACCGACGGCACCCCGCACGAGTCGAACACCCGCGCCCTGCTGCGCACCGTCGCCGAGCAGTACGCGGCGCAGGACTCGATCTTCGGCATCGAGCAGGAGTACACCTTCTTCAAGGGCTCCCGCCCGCTCGGCTTCCCCGAGGGCGGCTTCCCGGCCCCGCAGGGCGGCTACTACTGCGGCGTCGGCGCCGAGGAGGTCTTCGGCCGCGAGATCGTCGAGCTGCACCTCGACCGCTGCATGGACGCCGGCCTCGCCATCTGCGGCATCAACGCCGAGGTCATGCCCGGCCAGTGGGAGTTCCAGATCGGCCCGGTCGACGCCCTGACCGCCTCCGACGACATGTGGATCGCCCGCTACCTGCTCTACCGCACCGCCGAGGAGTTCGGCATCGACGCCACCCTCGACGCCAAGCCGGCCAGGGGAGACTGGAACGGCGCGGGTGCGCACACCAACTTCTCCACCCGGGCGATGCGCGAGGGCTACGACGCGATCATCACCGCCTGCGAGTCGCTCGGCGCCTCCCAGGAGATCGTGCTGGAGCACGTCAGCCAGTACGGCGACGACATCCAGTCCCGCCTGACCGGCAAGCACGAGACCGCCCCGTGGAACGTCTACTCCTACGGCGTCTCCAACCGCGGCGCGTCGGTCCGCATCCCGTGGCAGGTCGAGGTGGACCAGAAGGGCTACATCGAGGACCGCCGCCCGAACGCCAACGTCGACCCGTACGTGGTCACCCGCCTGCTGATCAAGACCTGCTGCGCCGCGCTGGAGAAGGCCGGCCAGGTCTGAGCCACCGCTCACCGGTAACAGCTGAAGCGCCCGCCGGGCCTCCCCCTGCTGCATGGGGGAGGCCCGGCGGGCTTTTCGCGTGGTCGGGGTCAGCCGGAGTGGATGACGTCCGCCAGTTCACGGGCGAGAGCGGCGAGTTCCGGCAGACGCCGCGCCAGGTTGCGCAGGTGGATGGCGTACGCCTCGCGCTGGACGGGGCCGGCGGTCTCGGTGATCACCCCGGCGATCTCGCGTGCGGCGTCGGCCTTGTCCGCGCCGAGCATGAGGACCAGTGCGAACAGCCCGCCGGAGGCGTGGTTCAGTAGCTCCGGGCAGGCGGTCCTGACCGCGTCGAGACGGCCGAGGTCCGCGGCTTCGACGGCCGCGAGTGCCTCGGCGACGGCGAGGTCGGGGTCGGTGACGATCCCGTAGACCTGTTGTAGCGGCATGACCCGGGCCAGGCGGACGATCGCGAGGTGTTGGCGGACCTCCGGGTCGTCCACCTGCGAGAGCACCTCGGAGAACCGGGGGTCGTGCAGTTCCGACCGGTGCGCGGCGTGGAACGCGTGGGACTCGGGCCAGGTGGGGACGGCCGCCCAGGCCGCCGCGAGGGCCAGCGCGTCGTGCTCGCGCCGGCCGGCGGCGAGGACTGCGGGGAGGCCCAGGGCGTCGATGTCGTCGAGCACGGCGGTGATGTCGGCGATGTCTTGGTCCCCGGGGAAGACCTCGCCGGCCAGGCGCAGGAGGCGCCGTGAGGCGGGCGTCCGGAGGCCGTCGGCATGGGCTTGCAGGAACCTCTCGGTGTCGGGCCAGCCCTCATGGCTCCCCCAGGCATCGAGGAGACGGACGAAGTCGCTCGGAAGGGGGTCGGTGGCCCAGCCGGGCAGACCGCTCCCGAGAGCGGGGAGATGGGACACCAGCGTGCGGATCTCCAGTCTGGCGGCGCCCAGCTGACGCGGTTCACCGTCAGTGGCGGCGCCGGTGGCCTCGACGAGCAGTTCGAGTGCGCCCCGGCGGTCGCCCCGTCCGGCGAGCCAGAAAGCGTAGTGGGCTCGTAGGACCGCCTGCGGGAGGGGGTGGCCGCGCAGGGCGGTCACGGCGTCCCGCCAGGCGGCGTGCACGGGTTCGGCGTCGGCCTGCTGCGCGGCGAGGGCATGGAGGCTGGTGGTGAGGCCGGAGAGGAAGGCGGCGGGGTCTACTTCGGCGAGGCGCAGGTGGTGGCCGACGGCTTCGGCGGTGGACGCGAGGGCCCCGGCCCGGTCCCCGAGGTCGAACTGTTGGTTGGCGAGGTTGCCGAGGTTGCCCGCGAGGGCGGGGAGGTAAGCGGCTGGATTGGTGTCGGCGAGCGCGCGGTAGAGGGTGACTGCTTCGGTGGAGGTGGCCAGGGCCGTCGCGTTGCCGCCCGAGCTGGACTGCTGGACGCCCAGGTTGCCGAGGGTGCCGGCGAGGTCGGGGAGGAAGGCGTCGGGGTTGCTGTCGGCGAGCGCGCGGTAGAGGGCGACGGCCTCGGTGATGGAGGCCAGCGCGGTCCGGCTGTTCCCCGTCCGGTGCTCCTCGTTGGCGAGGTTGTTGAGGGCGCCGGCGAGGTCAGGGAGGAAGGCGTCGGGGTCGGTGTCGGCGAGCGCGCGGTAAAGGGTGACGGCCTCGGTGGCGGAGGCCCGGGCCGCCGTGTCGTCGCCTGCGCCCGACTGGTGGATGCCCAGGTTGTTGAGGGCGCCGGCGAGGTGCGGGAGGGAGGCGGCCGGGTCGGTGTCGGCGAGGTGGCGACAGATCGTGACGGCTTCGGTGGCGGTGGCCAGGGCCGCAGACCGGTCGCCGTTGTCGGCCTGTTGGGCGGAGAGGGTGCAGAGGGCGTCGGCGAGCTTGATGAGGAAGGCGTCGGGGGAGGGCCCGGTGTCGGCGAGCTCGATGTAGTGGCCGACCGCCTCCGTGGCGGAGGTCAGGGCCGCTGCCCGGTCGCCGTGCTCGGCCTGCCGGGTCGCGAGGTTGTTGAGGGCGCCGGCGAGCCGGGGGAGGTAGGCGGCGCGGTTGGTGTTGGCGAGCGTGTGGTAGTGGGTGACTGCTTCGGTGGCGGAGGTCAGGGCGGCTGCCCGGTCGCCGTGCTCGGCCTGCCGGCTGGAGAGGTTGTCGAGGGCCTCCGCGAGGTCGGGGAGGTGGGTGGTGGGAGCGGCGTCGGCGAGGCGTCGACGGATGCCGATGGCTTCGGTGGAGGAGGCCAGGGCGGCTTCCCACTTCCCGCGGCCGGACTGGTGGTTGGCGAGGTTGTTGAGGGATCGGGCGAGTTCGGGGAGGTGGGCGTGGGGGTTGGTGTCGGCGAGCGTGCGGTAGTGGGTGACGGCTTCGGTGGCGGAGGTCAGGGCGGCTGCCCGGTCGCCGACGTCGGACTGGTGGTTGGCGAGGTTGTTGAGGGATCGAGCGAGGCCGGGGAGGTGGGCGTGTGGGTCGGTGTCGGCGAGCGCGCGGTAATGGGTGACGGCTTCGGTGATGGTGGCGAGGGCTGCGTTCCGGTCACCGAGGTTGGACTGGTGGACGGAGTGGTTGTTGAGGGACTCCGCGAGGTCGGGGAGGTGCGCGGCGGGGGCGGCGTCGACGAGGCGCCGGCGGATGGCGACTGTCTCGCTGGAGGCGTCGAGGGCGCCCGTCCGGTCGCCGAGGTCGGTCCGGCACCTGGCGAGGCCGTGGAGGCCGGTGGCGAGGTCGGGGAGGAAGACCGCCGGATTTGCGTCGACGAGGAGGCGGCGGATGCTGACGGCCTCGTCGGCGGCGGCGAGTGCACCGGCCGGGTCGCCGAGGTCGGACCGGTGCTTGGCGAGATTGCTCAGGCTGGTGGCGAGGCGGGGCAGGTGGGTGGTGGGGGCGGCGTCGGCGAGCCGGCGGTAGAGGGAGACGGCCTCGGTGATGGTGTCCAGGGCGCCTCTCCGGTCGCCCGTGGCGGACTGGTCGGCTGCGAGGTTGATGAGAGCGCCGACCAGCGGGGGGAGGTGCACGGGGTCGCTGTCGGCGAGCCGGCGGTAGAGGGTGACGGACTCAGTGACGGTCGTCAGGGCGCTCGGTCCGTCACCGTCGGCCGACTGCTGGGTGGACAGGTTGTTGAGGGAGTTGGCGAGGGCGGGGAGGTAGCCGGGGTCGCTGTCGGCGAGCCGGCGGTAGTGGCCGACGGCTTCGGTGATGGTGGCGAGGGCGGCTGCCCGGTCGCCGACGTCGGACTGTTGGACGGCGAGATTGTTGAGGGAGGCGGTGAGGCCGTCGAGGAGCACGGCGGCATCGGGGGTGGCCACCACGAGCCGGCGGTAGAGTCCGACGGCCTCGGCGAAGGAGGCCAGTCCCTCGGCCCTGTTCCCGGCGTGGGAGTGGCGTCGTCCCAGGCGGTTGAGGAGGACACCTGTCTCGTGCTCCGTCGTCCCGGTCGCCGCACGGGCCGCGTCCAGCCGGCGCTGCTCCGCCCGGAGCGCCAGGTGCGGAACCCCGATCGAGGTGAACGGGATGGTCTCCGCCAGCTCGGCGAGCCAGACCGGTGCCTCCGGCGCGTCGACGAGCCGTCCGAGTGCTTCCAGGACCGCTCCGCCCTGGTCCGTGGCCACTTCCAGGGTGGTGCGCCAGCGCTCCGCCCCGGCAACGGTCCAGTCGGCGAGCATACCCGCCGCCGCGCCCTGGTCGGCGGCCGCCGCGCGGTTGAACTGGCGTAGTGCGCTGATCACTTGGTCCTCGCCGAGTCCGTCCAGGGCCGCCGTCAGCAGCTCCTCGTCCGCTTGGAGCGTACGCAGTGTGAGGTGGTCGGCGATCGGGTCGGGCCGGAGGGCGAGCGGTTCGCCGGGGGCGGGCTGGAGGCAGTCGGTGAGCGTGCCGCGGATCTGTTCCCGCCACCGAGCGTCGTCCGCGAGCTCCTCGACCGCGCGCAGGGCGGCGGAGGTCTCCTTCCGGCCGGTGGGCGCGCGCAGGGTGAGGCAGGTGACGGCGCGGTCGAGGACGTCGAGCGGCGCGTCGCCGGTGGTGCCGGTGGCCCGCCGGTAGACCTGGGCCCAGTACGAGCGCTCGTGGTCGAGTACCTCCTCGTACAGTTCGGCGCGGCTGGTGGGGAGCCGCTCCCGGTCCGGGGTGCGGGAGGCGAGGAAGGCGAGCAGCAGGCGGTCCAGTGTGGTCCAGTCCTGCGGGGCGGCGTCGGCGAGGTCCTTCGGGGTGAGGGCCCGGGCACCGGGACCGAACGCCTCGACGGCGCGCCGGGCCAGCGCCCGCCCGTCGGGGTGCTCGGGCGGCAGCATCATCGGTGGGCGTTCGCGGCAGGGGTGGCCGTCGCCGAGCCAGGCCCGGCGCAGGTCGGGCAGCCACTGCCCGTCGGTGGAGCGGGCGGTCATGAGGACCACGGCGGGCGCGGCGCCGCGTTCGGCGCGGCGGCGCAGCACCCTGAACAGTTCGCGGGCCTCGGCGGGCCGGGCGTCGGCGTAGTCGAGGACGACGAGCGTGGGTGAGACGACGACGCCCAGCCAGTCGAGGCCGGGAGTGTCCTTGCGCAGGTAGCCCGCGTACCAGTCGTGCTGCTCGGCGAGCCGGTGGGCGACTTCGAGGGCCAGCCGGGTTTTCCCCGCGCCGCCGACGCCGTGGACGACGGCGACGCCGGTGTGCTGCCCCTCGGCGACCGACAGGCACCAGTCGGTCAGGACGGTGAGTTCGTCGCGCGCCTGGAACCGCACCGTGTTGTGCTCGGGTCGCAGCAGCCGCAGCGGGCGGTGGACCTGTGGGTCGAACGGCAGGTACGGGGCGCGCAGCGGGTCGTCGGCCCGGTGTACCGACGGGGTGTGGGCGTCCTCGGCCCGCCGGAGCCGTGCGATGTCGAGGGCGGTGCGCCACCGCCAGTGGGCCGCGTACCTGGCGCCGGTGCGGGCGGCGTCGGCGAAGGCGGCGCCGGTGCCGGCGATCGGGGAGGTGGGCAGGGCGTGGGCGAGGCCGACGGGGTCGAGGACGAGCAGGGGGCGGGCCGGGCCGTGGACCTCGGCGCGGACGAGTTCGTCCCAGTCCTCCGGCCGTTCGGTCCACAGGTCGGTGTCCGGTGGGCACGGCTCGCCGGGTTCGGGGTCGTCGACGCGGACACCGAGCAGGGCGTGGCCGGGGCCGCTGCCGCCGGGAGGGTCGACGAGGAGCACGAACGGGTGCAGGCCGGCGTGCAGGCAGGCGGCGGCGAGGACGAGGGCGAGGTCGAGGCAGGTGGCGTGCCGGGGGCTCCACAGCACTTCGGCCGGCTGCCGGACGACCTGCCGGCCGGCTTCGCCGCTCGGTGCCTCGTACGAGTAGGTGATGCCGGCGTCCGCCAGGGCCTCGTACACGGCGCGGGCCTGGTCGAGGCGGCTGCCGCCGGCGGGGCCGGGGAGGCGGACGAGGGCGGCGACCTCGTCGGGGCGGACGTACTTGGCGAGGGCGGCGTCCTCGCCCTCCTGGTTCCAATGGGGCCACGAGGTCACGGGGCCACCACCGCGATGGTGTCGGTGACGGTGAGGTCGCCGGCGCCGGGGACGGCGCTCGCGGTCACCTTGAGGTCGTAGAGGCCGGGTTGCTGGCCGGGCAGCTCGGTGTGGTAGCAGCCTTCGGCGGTGTCCCAGTCCAGTTTGACCTCGGCGGTCCGCCGACCGGGGGCTTCGGCCTGCCGGAGGGACGCCCACACCGTGGGTGGCTCGTCGCCGGGCCGACTGACGGGCCCGGCACCGGGTCCGCTGTCGGGCGCGGTGTGGCGGTGCAGTCCGACCCGGAGCGGGACGGGCGCGCCGGCCTGGTGGAGTTCGTCCAGGTCGAGGCCGAGCGAGGTCTGCCGTTCCTCGCCGCGGACGGCGGCGAGTGCGGCGCGCCGTTCGTAGGCCTCGACCAGTGCGGGAATCCAGGGGGCGGAGCCGATCGGCCCGTGCCGGTCGCGGGCGCGCCAGCCGGAGGTGTCGTGGCCGCTCATCTCCAGGGGGACGGCGGAGTAGGCGGGGACGGTGCCGTCACCGTGGTCCTTCTCCCAGCCGTCGAGGTCGAGCCAGTCGGGCACGGTCTTCGTCACCGTGAGCCGCTCGCCGTCCCAGTGCGCGGCGCCGGGGGTGCGGTGGCTCCAGCCGAGCAGTGGCCGGACTTCGGGGGCATCGGGGCCGCGTGGGATGTTCCGCCAGCCGTCCTCGATGTCCTTGTGCACGGCGAAGGCGGCCGCCGCGTACTCGCCGAGGTCGGGGAGCGCCGGATCGAGCGGGTAGCGGGGGGTGCCGGTGGTGGTGTCCAGGACGGCGGGGTAGCGGGGGAGCAGATCGGCGACTCCGGGCCAGGTACGGAGCAGGTTACTGACCTCGTCGAGCCGGATCCCGGCCACCCGGACGCCGTTGGCCAGGACGTCGAGGGCCTTGGGGGCGCCCCGGTGCGGGGTGCCGAGGGTGATCAGGGCGCGGCAGAGCGGCCAGCCCTCCAGGACGCCGAGCCAGTGGCGGGCCACCAGGCCGCCCATCGAGTGGGCGACGACGACGACGCGGCCGGCGCGTTCGGCCTCGCTGTGGTCCTGGAGGCGTTCGTGGACGTCGGCGGCGAGCAGTCGGGCGGCGTGGGCGACGCCGAGCCGGAAGTCGTAGGGAAAGGCGACCACGTTGGCGGCCGGGTCGCGCCGGTCGGGGTGGCCCTCGTCGAGCCGGACGCCGGGCAGGGCGCGCAGGCCGTCGAGGAGTCGCTCGTAGCCGGGGACGACGGTCCAGCCGGGCAGCAGCCGTCGAGAGTGGATCAGGCCGGTGGGCCGGAGCGGCCGGTCGGGGGTGAGACGGCCGGGTCGGGTGAGGAGGCCGGCGATGTCGCCGAACCCCGCGTCCCAGACGGCCGTTCCCGGCCGTCCGCCCGCCCGCGGACGTTCCAGTACGCTGCCGCCGATGCCCGGCAGGACGTACACGAGGTGCCTGCGTGTCACGCTCACTCCACTCGAATCGGTGTCCTGGTGCTGACGGCGGCGTCGCGGTGTTGTCGACCCAACCCCCCTGGCCGGGAACGCACTTCCGACGCCGCGTTGTCGAGGCCCATGGTCCGGTCCGGGAGGGCCGGGGGCGTAGGGTTCCGGCCGCATGGTGGCCAAGTCGAGACACATGCCCGGGGCGGGTGGATCGGGTGTGCCCATCCCGTTCTGCTGTTCGGTCGGGGCGAGACCGAGGCCGAGGGCGCCGGCGACGGTCTCTTGATCCGTGCCGGTCGTGGGCGGATAATCGCCCGCATGACCGCCCCCGCCGCCTCCGCCGCTGCCTCCGGGTGCCTCGTGCGGCGCCTGCACGTGGACCTGGTGCGGGTGTGCGCGGCCGCCTGTCGTCGGTGAGTGCTGCTCCCTCCCCTCCCCACAGGCGTTCTCGGCACCGGAGTGTGTGTTCATGTCCCTGACCTTCCACTGGTTCCTGCCCACCAACGGCGACAGCCGGCACGTCGTCGGCGGCGGGCACGGTTCGACGCCCGGGACCGCCGGGGCGGACCGGCCGCCGTCCGTCGCCTACCTGGGTCAGATCGCCCGCAGCGCGGAGCAGTTGGGGTTCGAGGGGGCGCTGACGCCGACCGGCGCCTGGTGCGAGGACGCCTGGCTGACGACGGCGATGCTCACCCAGGTGACGGAGCGGCTCAAGTACCTGGTGGCGTTCCGGCCGGGGCAGATCAGTCCGACGCTGGCCGCGCAGATGGCGGCGACGTACCAGCGGCAGTCCGGCGGCCGGCTGCTGCTCAACGTGGTGACGGGCGGTGAGTCGGCGGAGCAGCGCGCGTACGGGGACTTCCTCGACAAGGACGCGCGGTACGCGCGGACCGGCGAGTTCCTGTCGATCACGCGCAGGCTCTGGGCGGGCGAGACCGTCGACCACGAGGGGCCCCATCTCCGCGTGGAGCGGGCCGTGTTGAACCGGCTGCCGGACCAGGTGCCGCCCGTGTACTTCGGTGGTTCGTCGCCGGCGGCGGGCGACGTGGCCGCCCGGTACGCGGACGTCTACCTCACCTGGGGGGAGCCGCCCGCGCAGGTGCGGGAGAAGATCACCTGGATCCGCGAACTGGCCGCCGCGCAGGGCCGGGTGGTGCGGTTCGGGATCCGGCTGCACGTGATCACCCGGGACACCTCGGCGCAGGCGTGGGCCGAGACCGAGCGGCTGCTGGCGGCGATGGACCCGGTGCGGATCCGGGAGACCCAGCGCGCGCTCGCGGAGAGCGAGTCCGAGGGGCAGCGCCGGATGCTGGCCCTGCACGGCGGTTCGGCGGCGCGGTTGGAGGTCCACCCGGGGCTCTGGGCGGGCATCGGGCTGCTGCGGGGCGGCGCGGGGACGGCGCTGGTCGGCAGCCACCGGGAGGTGGCCGACCTGATCACGGAGTACCACGAGCTGGGCATCGAGGAGTTCGTGCTCAGCGGGATGCCGCACCTGGAGGAGGCGTACTGGTTCGGGGAGGGCGTGCTGCCGCTCCTCGCGCGGCGCAACCTGTGGCGGCGGCCGGAGTAGCTCCGGTGGGGCCGGCCCGCCAGGTCCGGGGTCGGGGTCGGGGTCGGGTGGGGCGGGTGCGCGGGGCCGGCCGTCCGGTCCGTTCTGCCCGAAAGGGGACGTGAAGGGTGGGGATGTCCCCCGGTCGGATCCGGGGGCGTGCCGTCGTGAACTCCGGGCGCCCGGTTCCTAGCGTTGACGACATGACACACCATCACATGATGCTCCGGAGAACCCTCCGGGGTGCGCGGCGGCCGGCGCGGTGGGGGCCCGTGCTCGCCGCCGCCCTGGCCGCCTCGGCGCTCGCGGGCACCCCCGCCGCGTCGGCCGCCGGCTCCTCGGCTCCCGTTTCCGCTTCCGTCGAGGCCGAGGCCGAGGCCGGGGTCGGGGCCGCCGCTGCCGTGCCGGGTGCGTGCGCGGCGACCCGCGCGGCCGTCGGAGCGGCTCTGGACACCCTGGTCGGAAGCGACGGAGTCCCCGGCGCGGCCGCCGAGTTCACCGATCCCCGCTGCGGGCGCCGGACCGCCGCCCGCGGCGTCGCCGACCTGGCGACCGGCCGCCCGATGCGGGCGGAGGACCGGCTGCGGATCGGCAGCGTCACCAAGACGTTCACCGCCACGCTCGTCGTCCAACTCGCCGCCGAGGGCCGGATCGGCCTGGACGACACCGTCGAACGCCACCTGCCCGGACTGGTCCGGGGCAACGGCTACGACGGCGGCCGGATCACCGTCCGCCAACTGCTCCAGCACACCAGCGGTCTCCCCGACTACACCGAGGCGCTGGTCGGACTGCCCGTGGACGCATGGCGGTTCCGCCACTTCGAGCCGCGCGAGCTGGTCGCGATCGGGCTCACCCTGCCGCACCCGGAGAAGGCGTGGTCCTACTCGACCACCAACTCCGTGATCGCCGGCCTCCTGGTCGAGAAGGTCACCGGCCGCCCCTTCGAGGCGGAGCTGCAACGCCGGATCATCGGCCCGCTGGGCCTGCGGGACACCTACTGGCCGGGCGACGAGCTCCGCATCCGGGGCCCGCACTCGCGCAGCTACTACGTCGACCACGCCGCACCCGAGGGCGCCCCGCGCATCGACGGCACCGAGTGGAACGCGAGCTTCGGCGGCGCGGGCGGCGCGCTGGTGTCCACGCCCGCCGACGTGGACCGGTTCTTCCGGGCGTTGCTGGGCGGCCGGTTGCTGCCCGCGCGCTGGCTCGACGAGATGAAGCGCACCGTGCCCGCCGACCCGGACCGCCTCTGGCCCGGTGCCCGGTACGGGCTCGGGCTGATCGTTAGCCCGCTGGAGTGCGGCGGTTGGTGGTGGGGCCACGGCGGGACGATGCCGGGCGGGCACCGGACGCTCGCCGCGGTCGGGCCGGGCGGCCGCAGTCTCGCCCTCGCCCTCACCGAGGTCCCCCGCACCGAGCAGGCCGAGCAGGACTTCCGTGCCGTCGCGACCGCCGCGTTCTGCGCGCCGGTCGGTGGCGGATCCGATGCGACCGAGGAGACGTCATGAGCGACCGCCGTACCGCCGAGAGCCGTTCCGCCGAGGCCCGTTCCGGCGAGGCCCGTACCGCCGCCGGCCGTTCCACCGAGAGCCGGGCCGCCCGCCCCCGTCGTGCGGGCGGGCGGCGCCCGGCCGGAACCGGGGCGTCGACCGCCGTCCGCCGGGCCACGGCGGCGGGCCTCGCCTTCGCGGCCTGCGTGGCGGTGGTGTCCGCGGCGACCGGCCCCGCCCAGGCCGCGTCCGTCGACGCCTCCACGTCCGGCGACTCCGACGCCTCCGCGTCCGCGACCTCCGCCCCCCGCGGGCTGGACCGCTACTACAACCAGCGTCTCGACTGGCGCAGTTGCGTCGAGGGGCCGGACGACAAGGACGGCGCGGCCCTGGAGCAGGCGGGCGCGCGCTGCGCGGACGTGACCGTCCCGCTCGACTACGGCGACCCCCGGGGCCGCACCATCACCGTCGCGATCTCCCGGATCAAGGGCACCGACACCCGCCACCGGATCGGCGCGATGCTGCTCAACGACGGCGGCCCGGGCGGCGAGACCCTCGGCACTCCGCCGCGCGTGCAGGCGGCGCTCAAGGAGACCGCCGCACGTTACGACATCATCGGCATGGACCCGCGCTTCGTGGGGCGCAGCACCCCGCTGGACTGCGGCTGGCCGGTCGGAACCAGCCTCGCCTCGGCGGGCCTCGGCCGGGCGAGCTTCGACCGGCAGGTCGCCTTCCAGAAGGACCTGGCCGCCAAGTGCCGTGCCGCGGCAGGGTCGTTGCTGCCGCACGCGAGCACCCGCAACACGGCCCGCGACATGGACGTCGTCCGGGGCGCGCTCGGTGAGCGGAGGATCTCCTACCTGGGCGTCTCGTACGGCACCTACCTGGGCACCGTCTACACCCAGATGTTCCCCGGCCGCTACGACCGGGTGGTCCTCGACGGGGCGCTCGACCCGCGCACGTACGGGCCCCGCCTGTTCCCGGGCCTGCTGGCGGAGAACGAGCAGGCGCTCGCCGACTGGGTCGCCTGGGCGGCGGCCCGCCACGACACCTACGGGCTCGGCCGGACCGGGGAGGAGGTGATCGCCGGGATCCGGCGGACCGTCGAGGCGTCGGCGCGCGCGCCGTTGGCCGTCGGCAGCGGCACCGGCACCTTCCTGGTCGACGACACCCGGGTGCCGTTCCTGCTCTTCGCCGGGATCGCGGACGACACGGACGAGGCGCGCGCGGACCTCGCCGAAGAGATGGCCGTGCTGGCCGAGGCCGCGGCGGGCCGGCCGGCCCGGCCGTCGGAGGCGTTCGCCGCCGTGTTGCGGTTCGCGTTCGGCGCGGAGGGGTCGGCGACCGGCAGCTCCCAGCAGGCGATCATGTGCGCGGACGGCACCGCGCCGCGTGACCCCGAGTCGTACTGGCGGGGCGTCGAGCGCACCCGGGCCGAACACCCGCTGCTCGGTCCGATGCTCAACAACATCAACCCGTGTGCCTTCTGGGACCGCCCGCGCGAGGCGCGCACCGAGGTGCGGAGCGACGCCGAGGTGCTGATCGTCGCCGCCACCGGGGACCCGCGCACCACCTACCGGGACAGCGTCGCGCTGCACGGGCTGCTGCCCGGCTCCCGCCTGCTGACGCTCAAGGGCGCCAACCGGCACGCGCTCTACGGGATGTACGGCAACGCGTGCGTGGACGACACGGTCAACGCGTACCTGGCCAGTGGCAGGCTGCCGAAGGGGGACCGGACCTGCACCAAGTAGCCGTACGCTCCGGCCGTGACCCGTGACCCGTGACCCGTGACCCGTGACCCGTGTCTCAGGCCGGGCCGGTGTCTCCGCCCGGCCGTGGCGGCCCGCGGGCGCACTGCCCGCGGGCTCACGGCCCGCCGGTTCACTGCTCGCCGAGGGCCATCCACTTCTCCGGTGTCTCCAGCGGTGTGAACCCGACCTTGGCGTAGACCTCGTGGGCGTCCGCCGTGGCGAGCAGGACGCGGCGCAGGCCGTAGGGGGCGAGGTGGTCGCGGACGGCGGTGGCCAGCGCGGTGCCCAGGCCCTTGCCGCGCGCGGCGGGGGCGATGTACACGTCGCAGAGCCAGGCGAAGGTGGCCAGGTCGGTGACGACGCGGGCGTAGCCGAGCTGGGTGCCGGCGGCGCGGTCGTAGACACCGAAGTTGAGCGATCCCGCGACGGCGGAGTCCTGCTTCTCGCGGGGGCGGCCCCGGGCCCAGTAGGAGTCCTCCGACAGCCACCGGTGGATCAGCGCGCCGTCGAGGCGCCCGGGGTCGGTGGAGATCTCGTAGCTGTCGGGGAGGTCACTGGTCATGGCGGGATCCAACCAGAGGCTCCCGCGCCGATCCACCGGATATCCGCAGGCCCCGGGGCGGCCGTGCCTCCTCGCCCGGGGCCGCGGTTCGGGAGTTCAGGCCCCGAACCGCGGGACGACCAGGGGGGACCGCAGGACGAGTTCGCCGATGACGGGCCGGTCGGCGCCGTCGCCGTGGACCAGGGAGGTGAGGGTGCTCGGGAACGCGTCGGTGACCGTCCAGCTCACCGCCGGGGTGCGGGGGCCGTTCAGCAGCGAGACCGTGACGTCCTTCCGGTCGACCGTGTTGAGGCCGATCGTGTCGATCCAGTCGCACAGGGCCTGGTAGCCGTCGGCCGAGCCCCGGCGCAGGGAGACCGTGGCCGTCCTCCGCTGTCCGGGCATCAGGTGGGTGGTTCCCGAGCCGTCCCTGTGCTCGATGACCTCGTAGGACGTCTCCAGCCCGGAGACGTCGTGGAAGAGGTGGTCCCGCCCTTCGACGGAGAGCTTGTAGCGGTAGACGGGCATCGACACGGACGCTCCCGGGGTCGGCCGCACGGCGCGGCGCGGACTGCTGCTCGTAACGGGCGAATCTATGCCACGGAGCGTCAGTTCCGGCTCTCCGTAACCCGTGCGGGCGAGACGCGCCGCGGCGGATCCGGCGGGCCGCCGCCCCGACCCGGCCCGCCCCGACCCGGCCCGACCCGACCCGACCCGCCCCGGCTCCGCCCGCCCCGCTCAGATCCGCCGCAGGGAGAAGGTGTCGCCCGGCGTGCCGGCGAACGCCAGGTCCAGCCGGCCGGAGAGCGCGTACACGCCGCCGCCGGGGCCGGGCGTGACGGCCGTCGGCGAGAGGTCGGCCGAGGGGCGGACGGAGGTGAGCCGGGCGGTGCGCCAGCCGTCGGTGGAGCGGAGCTCGACCGAGGCGTCGCGGCCCGCGCCGGCCAGGTCGTTGGTCGCGCCGACGATGCTGCCGTCGGGGCGGCCGAGCAACCCGTCCAGGTGCAGCAGCGCGCCCGGCCCGCCCGTGCCGGGGCCTCCCGTGACCGGAATCGGGCGGAGGTCCGCCGGCCGGTGCACCGGCACCTGCCAGAGCGTGCCGTCGTCCCACTTGCCGATGATCAGCCGGCCGTCCCGGAGGACGATGCCGTTCAGGCCGTAGCCGCCGGGCGCCGGGGTCAGCCGGGCGTCGCGGACCAGGACCGAGGCCGTGCCGTCCGTGCCGATCCGGTACACCATCGGGGCGAGCGAGTCGGTGACGTACGCGGTCCCGTCCGGTCCGAAGGCCACGTCGTTGGCGAAGTGCGGGCCGCCGTCGCCCGCCACCGCGGCCAGGTCCGCGTAGAAGAGTCGCCGGCCGGTCTCCAGGTCGTAGGCGCCGAGGCCGGCCAGCCGCCCGGCGGTCGCGGCGGAGGTGCGCGTGCCGAGGCCGTTGTCGCCGTTGGCCAGCAGGACCCGGCCGCGGGCCCGGTCGACGTGCAGGCCGATCACCGAGACCAGCGTGTCAGGTTCGTCGATCAGCGTGCGGACACCGCCGCCCGGGCGGACGACCGAGACCGTGCCGTGGCGCAGCGATCCGACCAGGAAGCGCTGACGGTCCTGGTCCCAGGTGGCTCCCTCCGGGACGAGGGTCGGGGCGTGGCCCGCGATCACGGCCGGGCCCCGGCCCCCGTGGCCGCCGTGGGCGGAGGCCGGCAGAGCCCCGGCGGTGCCGAGCAGGAGGCCGGCCGCCGTAGCGGTGACGGCGGCGGTGCGGAGGAGGTGACGGGTCATCGGATGTCTCCCTGCGAGGTGGTGCGTCCGGCTGGTGCCCTCAGCCTCGCGGGGCGGTCCGGAGGGCGGCAGTGTCTGTGGATACTGGCAGTGCGACTACCAGGGAAGGGGCGGGCGGGGGAATGGACGACGCGGAGACGCGGCGGAGCGCGCTGTCGAGCTTCCTGCGCAGCCGGCGTGCCCGGCTGACGCCGGAGGACGTCGGGATGGCGCCGGGGGTGCGGCGGCGCACTCCCGGGCTGCGGCGCGAGGAGTTGGCGCTGCTCGCGGGTGTCGGGGTGACCTGGTACACCTGGCTGGAGCAGGGGCGGGCGATCAACCCGTCGCCGGAGGTGCTGGCGAGCCTGGCCCGGACGTTGCGGCTGGACCGGGCGGAGACGGCGTACCTGTTCCGGTTGGCGGGGAGCCATCCGGGGGCGGCCGGAGCTCCCGGGGCGGTGGGGTCCGACGCGGCGGGAGACGTGCCGGCGCCGCTGCTGCGGCTGATGCACGCCCAGTGGCCGGCGCCGGCGTTCGTGATGGACGCGGACTGGGCCGTCCGGGCCTGGAATCCGGGCGCGGAGGCGCTGTTCGGGCTGTCCGGCCGGGAGCCGGAGGACTGCAACCTGGCCTGGGTGGTGTTCGCCAGCCCCCTGCACCGCGCCCGGACGGTGGACTGGGAGCACCATGCCCGCCGGACCCTGGCGCAGCTGCGCTCCGCCTATGCCGAGCGTGGCGGCGACGGTGCGCCGGCGGCGCGGCCGCTGGCCCGGTTGATCAGGCGGCTGCGGGCGGCGTACCCGGAGGCGGACCGCTGGCTGGACGAGCACCAGGTGCTGGAGCGCGCCGGGGCGGAGAAGGACCTGCTGCACGAGGAGTTGGGGATGCTGCGGATCGACCAGGTGGTGCTGCAGGCGTCCGGCGGGCTGCAGTTGGTGGTGCTGACGGCGCGTGACGCGGAGACCGGTGACCGCCTGCGTCGCCTCGCCCCGTCCGCCGTCCGGGCCTGACCGCCGCCCGGTCGTCCGGACGACCGCGATCGTTCCGCCGACGCCGGACACGGGATTCCGGCCGGGGTCACCTGGCTGCCGGGGGGAGTTGGAGAGACGTTCATCCGTTCACCCGCCCGGAATTCCGTCCTCGGGGTTCCTCCGGGAGGGGGACTGTCCTCATACGTCCGGAATTGCCTGTGTGCGAAGAGTCGGCGCCTCGGCCGTGAAGCTCGTCCGCTAAATAATGGTGATATGACAACCATGCAGCAGGACTTATGCTGACCGGGCTCACGACTTCTCCCCGTGTTCTTCGCTTGAGAAACAGGTCTGCTTGATGAAGTTGCCCAAGGTGTCCGCCGTCCTTGCCGCGGCTGCACTCGCTCCGACCGTCCTGTTCCCGTCGATGGCGTCCGCTGCCGAGCAGCCGAAGCCCGCCGGAGTCAGCGGTCCGGACACGGCGGCCGACACCACGGAGGACGGCGGCTCCCAGGAGGCGGCGGACCGGGCCGAGGTCCGGCGGATCCTGGCGGACAAGGACGCGGGTATCAGCGTCCACGAGGCCGCCGCGAAGGTCGTCGACGGCACGGCGGCCGAACTGCGTCAGTTCCTGGAGGTCGGTCTGCCGAACGCGCGGATCATCGACGACCGCGTCAAGGCCGCCCAGTTCCTCACCGTCGGCGGCCCTGCCGTGAAGGCGGCGGCCGAGGCGGCCCTCAGGACCGGCAGCCCCGAGGCGGTGCGCAAGTTCCTCACCGAGGGCCAGTTCGTGGCCCGCGCCGAGGACGACGACCGGGCCGAGGTCCGGCGGATCCTGGCGGACAAGGATGCGGGCATCAGCGTCCACGAGTTCGCCGCGAAGGTCGTCGACGGCACGGCGGCCGAGCTGCGTCAGTTCCTGGAGGTCGGCCTCCCGCGTGCGCGGTCCATCGACGACCTGGTCAAGACCGCCCAGATTCTCTACGCCGGCGGCCCTGCCGTGCAGGCGGCGGCCAACAAGGCCATGAGCTCCAACAGCCCCGAGGCGGTCCGCAAGTTCCTCGCCGAGGGTCAGCACACGGCCCGTGCCGAGGACGACCGGGCCGAGGTCCGGCGGATCCTGGCCGACAAGGACGCGGGTATCAGCGTCCACGAGGCCGCCGCGAAGGTCGTCGACGGCACGGCGGCCGAGCTGCGCCAGTTCATGGAGGTCGGCCTCCCGAACGCGCGGGCCGTCGACGACCGCGTCAAGGCCTTCCAGATCCTCGCCGTCGGTGGCCGTGCGGTGAAGGCGGCGGCCGAGGCGGCCCTCAGGACCGGCAGCCCCGAGGCGGTGCGCAAGTTCCTCACCGAGGGCCAGCACACGGCCCGCGCCGAGGACGACCGGGTCGAGATCCTCATCCTCATCGCCGACAAGGAGGTCGGCCCGCGCGTCTTCGCGGGGGCCCAGAAGGCCCTCGGCGGCACGCCCGCCGACCTGCGCCGCTTCCTTGAGGTCGACCTGGCGGGCCTGCGCGAGAGCGACAACCGCGTGAAGGTCTCCCAGATCCTGGAGACCGGCGGACCGGCCGCCAAGAAGGCCGCCGGGGCCGCCCTGGAGGGCAGCTACGCGGACGTCCTCGCGTTCCTCAAGGAGGGCTGGTCCAAGGCCCGCGCCGAGGACGAGGCGAACGCGGCCGCCGCCAAGCCGACCCCGCCGGCCCAGCAGCCGGACCAGGGGCAGAACGCCGGCGCCGGCCAGACCGTCCAGACCGCCAACGCCGCGGGCACCGTCGCGAACCCGGCCCCGGCCGTGGTGCCCGCCGTGGCGCTCGCGAAGGTCACCGGCACCACGGCGACCACCGGCAGCACGGCCGAGACCTCCGGCCGGCTCGCCGCCACCGGTGTGGACGAGGGTGTCCGCTGGGAGGCCGGCGGCGCCGCCGCGGCCGTCGCCGCCGGTGCGGCCCTGGTGGCCGTCTCCCGCCGCCGTCGCGCCGCCGAGTAGTCACATCGGCGCGACGACCGCAGCGTGACCAGGTGCCCCGCCCCCACGGTCGGGGCACCTGGCGTTCGGCACCGCGCCCCACGACCCGGGCGGGCCGGGCGAGAGCGGTGTGCGGGCCACCGTCAGATGCCGGGAACGGCGTCCTTCGGAACGGTGTGCCAGTTGGTGACCACCGGCTTGTCCACCTTGGTCGGACCGACCGGGAGGCTGACCGGGTCCGGGTCGGCCTTGCCGACGGCGACGATGACGTCGGTGAACTCGATCTCCTGGTTCCCCTTGGTGCTCTTGGGGTTGACGCCCGCGTACGCCACCTTGTCCCCGCCGAGGGTGATCGGCGCGCCGACGGCCTGCTCGGCGTTGGCGGCCTCGATACCGCCCGAGCCGAACGCGATGGTCGCGTGCGGGCCAGGGAGTGTGCAGCTGACGCCAGGCTTGGCCTTGGCGGTGATCAGGATGAACCCGCCGGCCTGGGACTCGGTCCTGGTGGTGAACGTGAGGTCCTTCGTGGCGCAGTTCTGCCCCGGGGAGCCGGACTTCGTCCCGGGCGCGGAGGCAGCGGCGGAGGCGGAGGTCGCGGTGGAGGCGGACGCACTGCCGGACGGCGAGGTCGCCTTCGAGGGCGCGGCGGCGGGGGCGGTCGTCGTGGCCGCCGCCGTGGCGGCGGCCGTGGCCACCGGGCTCGCCGCGGCGGAACCCCCGTCGCCGTTCTCCGGTCCGCAGGCGGTGGCGGCAGCGGCGAGCACCGCGACGGCGGCGGCAGTGAGGGCGAGGCGGCGCGTACGCATACGGGGCTCCCGGGTCGGTCCACCGGTGCGGTTCACCGGTGCGACCACCGTAGGTCCGGGCCGTTCACGGCCCGGTCCGCGCAATATCCCGATCCTGTCCCAGAAGCCGCGGAGCCCGGATGCAGGGCGGAAGGGGCCGGGGAGCCCGGACGCGTGGCCGACGCCCCGCTCCGGGGCCGGGCGACCCGTGACGCCCGCCGGTGAAACGGGTCGTCAACTCGGCCTCCTTGCGCGACGATGCCGTCATGACGACGCCGCTCCCGCTGCTTCTCCTCGACGTCGACGGGCCGTTGAACCCGTACGCCGCCAAGCCCCACCAGCGGCCTGCCGGGTACGGCACCCACCGCGTCAAGCCGGACTCGTGGGTGGCCCGGTTCCCGCAGCGGCCCGCCGAGCACGTCCGGCCGCTGCGCCTCTGGATCAACCCCGACCACGGCCCCGAACTCCTCTCCCTTCCGTACGAGTTGGTCTGGGCGACGACCTGGATGGCGGAGGCCAACACCTGGATCGCCCCGCTCCTCGGCCTGCCCGAACTCCCCTACGTCGCCTGGCCGCAGCTCCACCAGGAGGACCCGGACGGCCTGCACTGGAAGACCCGCGCACTGGTCGCGTGGGCCGCCGGCCGCCCGTTCGTCTGGGTGGACGACGAGCTGGGACCGCAGGACGCCGCGTGGATAGCCGACCACCACCCCGGACGGGCCCTCGCCCTCCACGTCGATCCGAAGCTCGGCCTGCGGGGCGGCGACTTCGCCACCCTCCGGGAGTGGGCGGCCGGCGTGTGAGCCGCGGACCGGCCGGAGCCGCGCGCCATCCGGGCCGCGGGTGCGGCCGGGTGCGGCCGGGTGCGGCCGGGGCGTGCCCGGAAGAACCCGGAGAAATTTCCGTCGGTGATGTCGAGAACCCGTGGCCGGCTCCGTCCCAGGGGCGGACGCGGCCACAATGGGTCGCACAGCACCGAGGAGAGACGTCATGGCCAAGTACCTGCTGCTCAAGCACTACCGCGGAGCTCCGGTCCCGGACGACTTCGTGTCCATGGAGCACTGGACGCCGGAGGAGATCTCGGCGCACGTGCAGTACATGCGCGACTTCGCGGCCCGCCTGGAGGAGTCCGGCGAGTTCGTCGACAGCCAGGCGCTCGCACCCGGGGGCGCATGGGTGCGCTACGACGGCGAGGGCCGCCCGCCGGTGACCGACGGCCCGTTCGCCGAGACGAAGGACCTCGTGGCCGGCTGGATGGTGATCGACGTCGACAGCTACGAGCGCGCCGTCGAACTGGCCGGTGAGCTGTCCGCAGCCCCCGGGGCGGGCGGGAAGCCGATCCACGAGTGGCTCGAACTGCGCCCCTTCCTGTCCGCGCCGCCGACCGTCACGGAGTGACCTCCCCGGTGGACGAGGACCTGCTCCGGAACCTCACCCCTGGCGTGCTCGCGATCCTCGTCCGGCGCGGAGCCGACTTCGCGGCGGCCGAGGACGCCGTGCAGGAGGCGCTGGTCGAGGCGGTCCGCGGCTGGCCCGCCCGGCCGCCGGCGGACCCGAAGGGCTGGCTGGTCACCGTGGCCTGGCGCAAGTTCCTCGACGCGACCCGGGCGGACACGGCCCGCCGCCGGCGGGAGGAACTCGTCGACGAGGAGCCGGAGCCGGGCCCGGCGCCGGCGCTGGACGACACGCTCCGGCTGTACTTCCTGTGCGCCCACCCGTCGCTGACGCCCTCGTCCGCGGTCGCGCTCACGTTGCGCGCCGTCGGCGGGCTCACCACCCGCCAGATCGCCCGGGCCTACCTGGTGCCCGAGGCGACCGTGGCGCAGCGCATCAGCCGGGCCAAGCGCACCGTCTCCGGCGTGCGGTTCGACCGGCCCGGGGACGTCGCCACCGTGCTGCGCGTCCTCTACCTGGTCTTCAACGAGGGCTACTCCGGGGACGTCGACCTCGCCGCCGAGGCGATCCGGCTCACGCGGCAGCTCGGGGCCCGGATCGATCACCCCGAGGTGGCGGGTCTGCTCGCGCTGATGCTGCTCCACCACGCGCGGCGTGCCGGCCGGACCGCACCCGACGGCAGCCTGGTGCCGCTCGCCGAGCAGGACCGCGCCCGGTGGGACACCGGGGCGATCGCCGAGGGCGTCGCGATCCTCCAGACGGCCCTGGCCCGGGACCGGCTGGGCGAGTTCCAGGCCCAGGCCGCCATCGCGGCACTCCACGCCGACGCGCCCACGGCCGGAGAGACGGACTGGGTGCAGATCGTCGGGTGGTACGACGAGCTCGTGCGCCTGACCGACAGCCCGGTCGTCCGGTTGAACCGCGCGGTGGCCGTCGGCGAGGCCGACGGGCCGCGCGCCGGTCTGGCGGCCCTCGCGGAGCTGGACGACTCCCTGCCCCGCCGCACGGCGGTGGCCGCGTACCTCCGCGAGCGGGACGGTGACCTGGCGACGGCGGCGCGGCTTTACGCCGAGGCGGCCCGGGAGGCGCCCGACCTCGCCGAACGCGACCACCTGACCCGTCGGGCCGCCCGGCTCAACGCCCGCCTGCGTCGCTGACGGGACGCTCCCCGGGTGCCTCGCGGGTGCCTCCCGGGTGCCCGCGGGTGATTCCGCGCGTACCCGGGGACACCCCGGAGGCAGGACGAGGACGAGGACGAGGGCGCGGCCCGGCCGGCGGCCGGTGGGCGGCGGTACCGGTCAGTTGAACTGGCCGGGCCGGTAGTCGCCGGCCGGCGTCTTGAGCAGGACGTTCGCGCGGTTGAAGGCGTTGATGATCGCGATGGCGCCGACGAGGGCGGCGAGCTGCTCCTCGTCGTAGTGCTTGGCGGCGTTCTCCCAGACCTCGTCCGGGACGCCGCCGGCCGCGTCGGCGATGCGGGTGGCCTCCTCGGTCAGCTCCAGCGCCGCGCGCTCGGCCTCGGTGAACACCGTGGCCTCCCGCCACACCGCGACGAGGTTGAGGCGCTCCGCGGACTCCCCGGCGTGCACGGCGTCCTTGAAGTGCATGTCGGTGCAGAAGGCGCAGCTGTTGATCTGGCTGGCGCGGAGCTTCACCAGCTCCTGGGTCGTGGCGGGGAGGGTCGAGTCCTCCAGCACCTTGCCCGCGGCGATGATGTGCTTGAAGACCTTGCCGAGGACCGGGCTGGTGAAGGGGTTGAGGCGGGCTTCCATGGTGTTCTCCGTTGCCGTCGTCTGTCGGGACACACCTTTGACGGGACAGCCCGGCGGGTTGTGACACGCGCCCGTTGTGACGGTGGTCACTCCCCGCCGGCGGGCCCGGCGGGCGACGCCGCGCGGGCCGGCGCGTCCGGGGGGAGACTGCGAAGCATGGGACAGCGTGATGTTTCGGTGGCGCGCGAGATGGCGGCCCCGGCGGACCGGGTCTGGCGGTCGATGACCGACCTGGAGTCGATGCCGCAGGTGCTGAGCGGCGTCGACTCGGTGGAGGTCCTCACGCCGGGCCCGTTCGGCGTGGGGACGCGCTGGCGGGAGACCCGGCGGATGCTGGGCAAGTCGGCCACCGAGGAGATGTGGGTGACGGTGTGCGACGCCCCGGTCCGGTACGTCGCGGAGGCGGACAACGCGGGGATGCACTACGTGTCGGAGTTCCGGCTCGTGGAGCGCACGCCCGGGCGGACGACCGTGACGATGACCTTCTCGGCCCGGCCCCGGCACGGCGACAAGCTGCCGTTCCTGGCGCGGCTGCTGGGCGGGATCGGCGCCAAGGCGGCGGCGAAGGCGATCGCCAAGGACCTGGCGGACGTGGCGGCCTCGGTGGAACGCACGCCCGGGGGCGGACCGGACCGGTAGTCGCCCGCCACGGCCCCCGCCCGCCCGCCCGCCCGCTCGCGCCCGCCTCCGCCCGCCCGCTCGCGCTCGCGACCCGATCACTGCCCGGACGCCGCTCCGCTCGGCCGCCGGCCCAGAGCCAGGTCAGCGCCCGGTCAGTGCCCGGTCACCGCTTCGAGTGCCGCTTCGAGTGCCGCGAGGAACCGGTCCGTGGTCGGCTCGTCCCGGACGGCGATGCGCAGCCAGTCCGGGCCGAGGCCGGGGAAGGTGTCGCCCCGGCGGACGGCGAAGCCGCGCTCGCGCAGCGCGGTCCGGACGGTGTCGGCCCCGGGCAGTTCGATCAGGACGAACGACGCCGCCGGCTCGCCGTGTACCCGGACGGCGGGCAGGGCGGAGAGGCCCTTGAGCAGGTGGTCGCGCCGGAGGGCCAGTTCGTGCGACGCCTCCTCGGCCTCCGCGAGGGCGGCCGGGGTGGAGCAGACCTCGGCGGCGGCCAGGGCGGGGGTGGAGACCGGCCAGAGCGGCTGGGCGGCGGCGAGGCCGGCGATCAGCGGGGCCGGACCGAGCGCGTATCCGATCCGCAGGCCGGCCAGGCCCCAGGTCTTGGTGAGGCTGCGGAGGACGACCACCCGGCCGGGCAGCTCGCGGGCCGACGAGGCCAGGGACTCGGTCTCGCCGGGCACGGTGTCCATGAACGCCTCGTCGATCACCAGGGTGCGTCCGGGGCGGGCGAGGGCGGCGACGGCGGCGGCCGGGTGGAGGACGGACGTCGGGTTGGTGGGGTTGCCGAGCACGACCAGGTCGGCGGCCTCGGGGACGGCGTCCGGAGTGAGCCGGAAGCCGTCGGCGGGGGAGAGCAGGACGCGGTGCACGGCGTGTCCGGCATCCCGTAGCGCGGCTTCCGGCTCGGTGAACTGCGGGTGCACGACGACGATGTGACGCGCCGTCAGGGTGCGGGCCAGCAGGACGAACGCCTCGGCGGCGCCCGAGGTGAGCAGCACCTCGTCGACCGGGCGGCCGTGCCGGGCGGCGACGGCGGCATGCGCGGACGTGCCGTCGGGGTAGGCGGCGAGGTCGGCGAGGGTGGCGGCCAGGTGCTCGCGCAGCCACTGCGGGGGCGTGCCGGTGCGGACGTTGACGGCGAGGTCGACCAGGTCGGGTCCGGCGGCGCGCACCTCGGCGTCCCCGTGGTGGCGGAGATCGGGTTCGGCGGCCTCGGCGGCCTCGGCGGCTCCGGCGGGGGAGGGCTCGGCGAGGGAGGGTTCGGCGGCGGAGGGGGTGTGCGGCCCGGGGGTGGAGCCGGATGTGGGGGTCATGGGCGTATCTCCTGCGGGGGCTGGCGGGGGAGCGGGGTGGCGCGGCAGGCGGGCTACGGCGACCGTCGCGGCCGGGGACTTCCGCTTGGGCACGACGAGTTCCCCGCCGGGCGCGCTCGCCAGTGCTGCCGCCTCGGCCACGCCGGCCGTACCCACCGCCGCGCCGACGACGGCGGACGGGTGCGGTACGGAGACGGTCGCCAGGGCGTCGGCCGGGTGTTCGGCGACCGGGACGCCGAGTGCGGCGGCGGCCCGGCGGACGGCCGGGTGGGCGGCCTTGCCGGTGAGGGTGGCGATCAGGGCGACGGGCGTGCCGGGCGGTCCGGCCTCGGCCAGTGCCCGGTGGATCAGTCCGAGCAGCTCCGCCGCCGTGGCCGAGCCGCGCGCGCCCACGCCGACGACGAGGGCTCCCGGCCCGGCGGCCGTGACTCCCGGGCGTGCCTCTCCGGCGGCAGGCGCGTCGGGCACGTGCGCGCCCGCGTCCGGCGCGCACGCCCCCGCGCACGCGCAGGCAGGCGCGCAGGAGGGCGGCTCCGCGCGCGCCCCGGAAGCACCCACGCCCGAACCGTTCCCGACCGGACCGCTCACGACCGGCTCACGTCCATCTCACGCCCTGCTCACGTCCGACTTCTCCGCGTCATCCGCCCGACACCCGTCCGCCGGCCGCTGGGAGCCGATCCGGGGCGGCGCGGGCCGATCCGGGCCCCGTGCGGGCCGGCGACGGTCCGCGACCACCCGTGGCGGTCGGTGAACGTCCGGCCGTCGGCGGCCCGAACGCCCACGTCAGGGCGATGGGGGCTGCGGAAATCCCACCACGGCCGTCACGGACGGGTCAATCGGCGGGGCTGTGACCTGCGCTTGACCTTCGGTTGTGGGGCGCGATCGCTGTTCGCCTGCTCTTCATGTCGCGGCCGGAGCCCGCGCCACCGTCCCGCTCCTACTGTTTGCGGCGCTCAGGCCCGGTGATTTCCCATCGGGTATTCCCCGCCGGTCCCCCTCGCGGCCGGGCCACCTCCCCGGCCCGGCCGCCCCCGACGCACGGAGGACACCCATGTCCGAGACGCCCCGGACTCCCGAGACGCTTGTCATGAACGCAACCCACGGGAGATCCCGTCGCCGCACCCTGACCGCCCTGGGCGCCGGCCTCGGCCTGGTCGCCGGCTCCCTCGGCCTCTGGGTCGCCACCGGGACGGCCGCGCACGCCGCCGCCCTCCCGGCCCCGGACCACGTGGTGGTCGTCGTCCTGGAGAACCACGCCTACTCGCAGATCATCGGCAGCTCCGGCGCGCCGTACATCAACAACACCCTGAAGGCCGGCGGCGCCAACCTGACCCAGTCGTTCGGGCTCACCCACCCCAGCGAGCCCAACTACTACCAGCTGTTCTCCGGCTCCAACCAGGGCCGCACGGACGACAGCTGCGTGCCGGTCGGCTCGATCAACAAGGCCAACCTCGCCTCCGAGCTGATCGCCGCCGGCAAGACCTGGGGCAGCTACAACGAGGGCCTGCCGAGCCAGGGCTCGACCGTCTGCTCCAGCGGCAAGTACGCGCAGAAGCACAACCCGTGGTTCGGCTTCAGCAACGTGCCGACCAACACCGCCTACACGATGACGCAGTTCCCGACGAACTTCGCGAGCCTGCCGAAGGTCTCCTTCGTCGTGCCGGACCTCTGCAACGACATGCACGACTGCTCGGTCTCGACCGGCGACACCTGGATCAAGAACAAGCTCGGCGCCTACGCCACCTGGGCCAAGAGCAACAACAGCATCCTCGTCGTCACCTTCGACGAGGACAACCGCCTCTCCGGCAACCGCATCCCCACCATCTTCTACGGCGCCCACGTCACCCCGGGCTCCTCGACCGCCACCACCTACAACCACTACAGCGTGCTGCGCACGCTGGAGGACCTCGCCGGGCTGACCACCCACGCGGGCAACGCCGCCACCGCCGCCACCATCACCGGCATCTGGAACTGACACCCGTGTACGTCGCGGACTCCCGCAGCTCCAAGGCCCCCGTCGCCCCGGCCGCCACCCGGCCGGGGGGGCGGGAGGCCGCCGCCGACACCGCCACCCACAACCCCACCCGCCCCGCCACCCGCCCGGCCCCCCGGACCGACACCCCCCCAGCCGCCCACAAAAAGGAAA
>NZ_JBEXNT010000007.1:137209-143898 GCF_040611255.1 Kitasatospora sp. NPDC002965
CCTCGGAGCCCTTGAGGCCGAACTCCTCGGCGGACCACCAGGCGAACTTCACCTTGTTCTTCACCGGAGGCCGCCGCCGACACCGCCACCGACACCGCCACCGGCCCGGACACCGGCGCGGCCCACGGCACCGACACCGCCGATGCCGCCGACGCCGAAGGCCGCCCCCACCGCCCCGGCCGGGCGGCCCGGGCCGCCGTGCCCGGCACCGTGCTGGCGCTGGGCAGCGTCAGCCTGGTCACCGACGTGTCCTCCGAGATGGTCAGCGCCGTCCTCCCGCTCTACCTCCTCACCGGGCTCGGCCTCTCCCCGCTCGGCTTCGGCCTGCTGGACGGCATCCAGAACGGCTTCAGCGCGCTCGTCCGCCTGGCCGGCGGCCACCTCGCCGACCGGCGCGGCCGGGACGGCGCACCCCGGCACAAGGCGGTCGCCGCGCTCGGGTACGGGCTGTCGGCGCTCTGCAAGCCGCTCCTGCTGCTCGTCCACACCGTGCCGCTGATCGGCGCCGTGCTCGCCGTCGACCGCACCGGAAAGGGCCTGCGCACCGCGCCGCGCGACGCGATGATCTCGCTGGCCACCGAACCGGCCCACCGCGGAAGGGCGTTCGGCGTCCACCGGGCGATGGACACGGCCGGTGCGCTGCTCGGACCGCTCACCGCCTTCCTGGTGCTCCGGACGGCCGGCGGTCCGCTGCTCGCCGACGGCGGCCGGCAGCAGGGCTACCAGGCGGTGTTCGCGGTCAGCGCCTGCGTCGCGGTGCTGGGCGTGCTGATCCTGCTGCTCTTCGTGCCGCACCGCCCCGGCGCCGCCGGGCCGCCGCCCGGCCCGTCGTCAGGGCCGTCCGGGCCGCCGTCCGGCTCCCCGGGACTCCGGGACGGCCTCGCGCTGCTCCGCAGGCCCGGCCTGCGGCGGCTCACCCTCTGCGCGGTGCTCCTCGGCCTCACCACGGTCAGCGACTCCTTCCTCTACCTGCTCGTGCAGCGCCGCCTCGGCCTGGCCACGGAGTACTTCCCGCTGCTCCCGCTCGGGACCGCCGCCGCGTTCCTCCTCCTCGCCGTCCCGCTCGGCGCGCTCGCGGACCGGATCGGCCGCCGCCGGCTCTTCCTGGCGGGTCACGGCGTCCTGCTGCTCGCGTACGGGCTGCTGCTCTCGCCGCTGGGCGGGCTGCCGGCGGTGGTCTGCGTGCTGGTGCTGCACGGCGCGTTCTACGCCTCGACGGACGGCGTGCTCGCCGCCGCCGCGGCCGACGCCGTCCCGCCCGAGCAGCGCGGTGCGGGGCTCGCCCTGGTCGGTACCGGCCAGGCGCTCGCCCGTTTCGCCTGCTCGCTGGCGTTCGGCGCGCTCTGGGGCGTGGTCGGCGGCACCGCCGCGCTGGCCTGGTCGGCGGGTGCGCTGGCCTGCTGCTCGGCAGGTGCGGCCTTCGTCCTCCGCGAACCGCCGAGCGGCCCCGCCGGTCCGGCCCCGCTCCCCGGCCCCACCCCGGTCCCCGGCCCCACCCCGACCCCCGCTCCCGCCGCCACCGACCCCGAGGTGCCCTCGTGACCACCACCCCGCTCCGGAACCGCACCAGGGTGCTGATCCTGCTGGCCGCCGTCGTCCTCCTCGGCGCGGTCGGCACCGGCGCCGTCCGCTACGCCGCCGACCGCTCCGCCGAGCGCGACCGGGCCCGGCCCGACGGCCCGGTCGTCACCCGCGGCGACGTCTCCCTCCGGACGCCCGCCTCCCGGCAGCTCGCCTTCCGCAACATGGCCTGGGGCCCCCACCGCGACGAGATCGCCACCGTCCCCGCCGACCGCCCGGACGGCCCGCGCACCGCCTCCGGCGTCCAGTGCCTGCGCTTCCACGCCGCCGCCGGCACCGGCATCTGCCTCCAGGCGGAGCGCGGGGCACTCCAGGACACCTACCGGGCCGTCGTCCTCGACGACCACCTCCGGGAGCTGCGCTCGTTCCCCGCCGCCGGGATCCCGACCCGCTCCCGGGTGTCGCCGTCCGGCCACCTCGTCGCCTGGACGGTCTTCGTCAGCGGCGACTCCTACGCGGGCACCGACTTCTCCACCCGCACGGCGATCGTCGACGTCCGCGACGGGAACCTCCGGGACAACCTGGAGACCTTCGACGTGATCAAGGACGGCAAGCCGTACCGCGCCGCCGACGTCAACGTCTGGGGCGTGACCTTCGCCGACGACACGGCCTTCTACGCGACAGTCGCCACCGGCGGCCGGACCTACCTGGTCCGCGGCGACCTCGGCGCCCGCACCCTCACCACCCTCCACCAGAACGTCGAGTGCCCCTCGCTCTCCCCGGACGGCACCCGGATCGCCTACAAGAAGCGCGTCCCGGGCGTGTCCGAGGACGCCCCCTGGCGGCTCTACGTCCTCGACCTCGCCACCATGACCGAGACCGCCACCGCCGAGCAGCGCAGCATCGACGACCAGGCCGTCTGGGCCGACGACGGGAACCTCCTCTACGCCCTCCCCGGAGACTTCGGCGCCGATCTGTGGACCGCCCCCGCCGACGGCACGGGCGCCGCCCGGCGTCTGCTCGACGCGGCGGTGGCCCCGGCATATCTGGGCTGATCAGGCTGGTTGGTCCGACTCGGAACTTCGAGCGTAGGGTCCACGTCGAGCAATACGAGTGGCGACGCGACGCCGCGACGCCACGCCGACGGACCGGGGGAGCAGGAAAAGTGAGCCAACGAGGGCCCGACCGCGGGCTGTCGCCGGAGCAGCGCATGTCCAGCGACTCGTGGCCGGCGCTGCACGGCCGCCCCGTGCTGCGCCGGACGATCGCGATGGGCCTCGTCCTGTTCGTCGCGGTGATGGCGGCCCTCGCCGTCCGCGGCGTCAACGCCCTCACCCTCGGTCGCGGTGTCGTCGAGACCGACCGGGACCGCGCCGAGCTGCTCGCCGGCCTGCACCCCTCGCAGCACCCCGGTGCCGGGCGCTACTACGTGCCCGTCGGCGCGGTGTACACGCACACGCCGGACGGCGTCCCCGTCGCGTACCTGCACTACCGGCTCGGCGGGGGGCGCGAGGTCGGCGTCGGCGACTTCCTGCGCACCTACGACCTGCCCGCCCCCGGGCCGACGACCGCGCTGCCCCCGGACCTCACGGAGGCGCTGGGCGGCGACGAGCCGGACCTCGCCGCCGAACTCTTCGAGCCGTTCGTGACGGTGCCCGCCGATCCGTCCGCGGACCCGTCCGCCGGGTCGTCCGCCGGGTCGTCCGCCCCGGTGTCCGCCGGGACGACCCCCACCCCGGCACCGGTCCACACCTCCGACGGCACCGGGCCGGTTCCCACGGGTGTGCCCACCGAGACGCCCGCATCCGAGGTCACCGTCGAGGCCGGCCTCGCCGCCGGCCCGGAGGAGGAACCGGACGGCTTCGCCCCGGCCTTCCCGGCCGACGTGCCCGACCCGGCCCAGGCGGCGCCGTCCCCCTCGACCGAACCGTCCCCGACGTCCGAGCCGTCCCCGACCCCGGCTCCCGAGCAGTCGCCGACCGGCCCGGCCGCGACCGCCACCCCGGCGCGCCCCTCCACGGTCCGCCGGATCTACGTCGCCACCGTGCCGGGCGGGCTCCCGGGGGCCGCCGACATCTACGTCCGCGCCACGACGGGCTGAGCCGGCGGCGCCCGGCCCCCCGCGCCGCCCGGTGCCGCCGCGTTCGGACCCGCCGCGTTCAGTCCGGGATGCGGTCGCCCGTGTCGCCGGGCCCGTCGGGACGGTCGGCGGATCCGCTGACCAGCAGGTCCCCGCCGTGGGCCGCGCGCGGCGTCAGCGTGAACGACACCCGGTGCGTACGGCCGCGCGACACCCCGGCCTCGGTCTCCGCACCGACCGCCCACAGCCTGAAGCCCGCCTTCGCCCTGGCGTCGGCCCTCAGCTCGACCTCGAACTCCATCTCCACGGGGCCGACGGCGAACACCACGTCCTGTCCCGCCCCGCGCGCCGCCGCCTCCAGCAGTTCGTCGCGTACCGCCGCGACCGCGTCCACCAGCGGAATGTCCATCGGGCCCCCTCGTTCCAGCCGTCCGTGCGTCGGATCAACGAGACTGCCGGGGTGGCGAGTTCCCGTACGACGGGCAGGACGCGGGCCGGGGGCGCGGACCTAGCCGACGAGGATCATGACGGCCGCGGCGACCACCGCGAGGATGAAGCCGAGCATCACCGGAGATCCGGTCCCGGAGGCTCCTCGGCGGTCGGACCCGTGCGCCCTGGTCGGTGCTCAGCTCCCACCGGTCGACGACGCGCCGGTAGTCGGCGCCGAACTCGGGGTCGGGGTACATGTCGCTGTGCTGGAGCCCGGGCAGTGAGCGCCGCCGGCCGCCCCTGAGGAACATCCGGGCCACGGTCGACGACCCGTACCGGCTGTCGGTCTCACGGGTGTCGATCCCGCGCCGGACGGTACCGGTCCCTCCCCCGGAAGGTCAGTTCGTTCACACCACGCACACGATGTCGTGGGCCATCGATCGGAACAGTGGGAGTACGTGCGATCCACGCCAACAGGCTTGGTTCGCAGCGCCCTTAAGGCCCGGCGCGGTCCTCGCGCCGGCCCGCGCGCACCGCGCGCACCGCGCGTGCCAGCCGTGTGAGGCCGTAGCCGAGCAGCCAGGGAAGCACGGTGAGGGCGCCGACGTAGACGGTGAGGTAGCCGAGGAGGTCGTCCAGCCGGCCCGGTTCGTTCCAGGTGTCGGTGGGTAGGGCCATGGCGGTCGCCGAGACCGCGACGGGCACCGCCGGGAGCAGCAGCGACCAGAGGCGTGGTGCCCGCCGCCCGGGCCGGCGGGCGCACCACACGCCCGTGGCGGCCATGGCGAAGGGGCCGAGCGGCACCCACAGCACCACCGGGACGAACAGCAGGACCCACCATTCGTCCGAATATCCGAACATCATCGGCGCCCCCGATCTCCGCCCACCCCTGAACCCCACCCGCCCGCCGGGTTCCTGCCCGCCCCGGCGGCTCCGGAACCGGACCGCCGCCGGCTGCCCGCCGCGCGACGACGACGGCTACCCCTCCCGGCGCCCGAACCGTCGCACGGCCGGTTCCAGGAAGTCCGCGTGCGGCCCGCGGAGGTCCCCCAACTCGGCCGGAGCGCCGACGAACACGATCTCGACCAGCTCGCGCTCCGACGCCGCCAGCGTGGCGAACCGCTCGCGCAGCCGTACCTCCGGCAGCGGGGGAGCGAGGAACACCGTCCCGACGCTCCCGTACTGCCCGCGCGTGATCGCCCGGAGCACCAGCTCCCCGGGCGCCACGACGACACCGGTCTCCTCGGCCAACTCCCGGGCGGCGTTTCGCCGCAGCGCGGCCGTGTCGAGCGGCTCGCCCGGGCCCGGCGGCTCGACGGACCCGCCGGGCGGTTGCCACTTCCCGGGGGCGGCCGTGGACGCGGACATCCGGCCCAGCAGGAGCCTGCCGTCGTCCGTGGGCTGGAGGAGGACGACCGACAGCGAGGCCGGCCGGACCGCGCCGGGCACCCACCGGAGCGCGTAGTGCCGGTACGTCACCCGCGACCAGGAGAGGACGGGTTCGCCGGGGGCGTCCCAGCGGACGCCCTCGCAGGCCACCACCGGACCGTCGAACAGCGTCGGGTTCCGCCGGACGGCCTCGTCCCAGGCGCGGTCCCGGGCCTGCTGTTCCGCGGGGGAGAGCCGGGGGGACGGGACTTCGACCAGGCACAGCCGGTGGACGTCCAGGACTTCGGCGGGAGCGGGTGGCAGCGGATCGCCCATCCGGCCATCGTGCCAGGCGCCCCGGGGACGCCGGACCGCACGACACGACATGGCGCGACGACCGACACGACACGGCGCGGGGCGCCCTGGCCGCCCCGGGCCGCTCCCGTTGCCGCGGGAGCGGGCGGGAGCGGGGCCCGCCGCCCTCGGAGGCCGTCCGAGGCACTCTGGTGCCGCCGGATCGGCTCTGACACCATTTCGGCCGAGATGAACGGGCAGTGCGCGAATGGTTCATCTCAGCTGCATCAACGTAGCCGTAGAGCGTCGAGTAGATCCGAGGCCGACCATGAAGACCTTACGCACTCACGTCCCGAATCTGGTGACGGCCGTGCTGCTACTGCTGGGCCTGATGACCGCCGCGACCGCGCAGGCCCAGGCGGCCCCGCAGCGGCTCGCCGGCAGCGCGACCGTGTGCTCCAACTCCCCCATCCCCGCCGGGTGGGTCATCACGAGCTCGCACAGCAGCAGCGGCTGTCCGGGCACCGGCGTCGCGTACACCATCGCCGATACGACCGGGCTGACGAACGCCACGGTGTGCTCCATGTCGCCGATTCCGGCGGGTTGGGTGATCACGAGTTCGTACGGCAGCGGTGGCTGTGTGGGCACCGGTTACGCGTACTCGATCGCCAAGATCACCACGCAGACCTACGCCACGGTGTGCTCCTTCTCGCCGATTCCGGCGGGTTGGGTGATCACGAGTTCGTACAGCAGTGGCGGGTGCGCGGGTACCGGTTACGCGTACTCGATCGCCAATGTCGCCAACCAGACGAACGCGACGGTGTGTTCGATGTCGCCGATTCCGGCGGGTTGGGTGATCACGAGTTCGTACAGCAGTGGCGGGTGCGCGGGTACCGGTTATGCGTACTCGATCGCCAATGTCGCCAACCAGACGAACGCGACGGTGTGTTCGATGTCGCCGATTCCGGCGGGTTGGGTGATCACGAGTTCGTACAGC
>NZ_JBEXNT010000007.1:143996-147807 GCF_040611255.1 Kitasatospora sp. NPDC002965
GCAGTGGCGGGTGCGCGGGTACCGGTTACGCGTACTCGATCGCCAAGATCACCACGCAGACCTACGCCACCGTGTGCTCGTTCTCGCCGATCCCGGCGGGTTGGGTCGTCTCCGGCTCCGTCAGCACCAGCGGCTGCGCCGGCAGCGGCATCGCCTACAACATCCGCAAGGTCTGACCTTCCGCCGTCGAGGTCCTGTTCAGAGGTGACCGCCCGCGCCGCGCGGGTGCTGCCGGTCCGTTCCGCCCCGCCGGATGACACCCGGCGGGGCGGAACGCCGAGAAGGGGGAGTGCGGCGCGCCTGGTACGTGCGGGCGCGGAAATGCGGGCGACAGGGGCCCGTGGCGCGAGGTAGAAAGGCCGCGTCCTCCGGAAGGGACCGGGGGCGGGAGCGTCGGAGGACGAATGCGGGCTGCGCGGTGAAGTTGAGGACCACGATCCACCGGGTCAGGACGGGGCGGGGGGAGTACCGGGTGGTGTCCGCCGTCCCGCGGGAGGGCCGGGCCGCGCTGTACGAGAGCCAGTTCTCGATGCAGTTGTACGCCGACCGCGCGGGGGCCGGGGTCCTGGCCACGGCCTGGGCGCTGGCCGCACGCTCGCGGCGCTCGCTGGTCCACCTGCCGCTCCGGGCCTGGGCCCGTGGACCGGTCGGAATGTCGGACTGGGTGCACAACGGGCTCGGGCTGGACCTCGTCCTGTTCCAGCACGGTGTGGGCCTGCCGCCCTCACGGTGGAAGGAGGTTCGGGCCCGGCTGGGCGCGGGGGCGCCGCACACCGTGGACATCCCGGATACGGACTTCCCGGCGGAGGACGGGATCGACTACGCGCGCCACCGCCACGCCGAGTGGCGGGACGGGCTGCATTTCGCCATCGCGGCGCGGACGTTGTTCGTCTCGGGGACCGCCGAGGCGTTCCGCTGGTCGGGATCGCTGGTCAGGTCGCTCGGTACTGAGGGGCCTGCGGCGGCGGCCGGGTACTCGGGGGGCGTTCACTACTGCGTCGAGCTGGACCACGAGCCCGGTCAGAGCCGTGGGAAGGGCTTCTGGACGCAGGCGAAGACGGACCCTGGGATGCTTCACATCGAGTACGCCCCCGGCTGGCGGGCGGCCTGACGGGAGGGCACGACGGCTCCGCCCCGGTCGTGCCGGGCGGAGCCGTCGGGGAGCGGTTGTCAGACGGTGCCGAACTCGCCGGCCCGGACGGCGTCGACGAAGGTGGCGAAGGCGTCGGCCGAGAAGATGAGCGCGGGGCCTTGGGGGTCTTTGGAGTCGCGCACGGGAACGGTACCGGGGAAGCTCGCGGAGACCTCTACGCACTGACCGCCGTTGTCGGAGTGCGACGATGTGAACCAGGATGCGCCGGACAGCTCGGGGTTCATGGGGCTAGCTCCTTTCGAGCCTTCTGGTTGGAGGCCAGGTCAGACGCTGCCGAACTCGCCGTCCTGGACGGCGGCGACGAAGGAGTGCCACGCGCCGGCAGGGAAGACGAGCGCGGGGCCCTGGGGGCCCTTGGAGTCGCGGACCGGGACGGCGCCGGAGAATCCTGCGGCGACTTCAACGCAGTTCCCGCCGTTCTGGCTGTGGCTGGACTTGACCCAGACGGCGCCGGTCAGGTCTACGGGGATGGTGCTGCTCATGGTCGGAGGTCCTTCCGGGCTGCGCGGATCGCTTCCAGGGAGGCCACATCCGAGCTGGCTCCCACCTGGAGCCGATCGTAGTCCCTGGCCCACATCGTGACCGTTGTGGATTCCCTGGTGAGAAAGCCGCGTTCCTGAGACTCGGTGTACCCGAGCATGCTGCGGTCGGCCATGGTCAGCAGAACCAGCGGCAATGCCAGGTTGGCCACGGCCTGGGTGTCGGGAGGGCGCGTGGGCTCCGCCCCGGTCGTGCCGGGCGGAGCGGTTGTCAGGCGGTGCCGAACTCGCCGGCCCGGACGGCGTCGACGAAGGCCGTGAAGGCGTCGGCCGAGAAGATGAGCGCGGGGCCTTGGGGGTCTTTGGAGTCGCGCACGGGAACGGTACCGGGGAAGCTCGCGGAGACCTCTACGCACTGACCGCCGTTGTTGGAGTGCGACGATGTGAACCAGGATGCGTTGGACAGCTCGGGGTTCATGGGGCTAGCTCCTTTCGAGCCTTCTGGATCAGTGCCAGGGAAGCCGACTTTGGCAGGGCCTCCACCACCAGCTGATCGTACTCTCTCTCCCACGCCGTGACCGTTTCGCGAGCTCGTTCGAGGTAGCCGCGTGCATGTGATTCGGCGTAGCCCACAGCGGATCCGTCCGGAAGGTCCAACAGGGTCACTGGCATTGTGAAAGGAAGGTTCTCCCCCAGGGTGAAAGGAGCCACCTGGATGGTGATATTCGGCCGGGAAGCCAGCTCGCCAATGCGGTCGAGCTGACTGAGCATGACGGTCCGTCCGCCGATCGGTCGCACCAGACAGTCTTCGTCCAGGACCACGTGGATCACCGGTGGGTTCTTCCGTTCCAATACCCGCTGACGGGCCGCCACGAACTCGACCCGCTGCTCTGCCTCGGACTGCGTGATCGCACCGCGCTGGACTGCGGCGAACGCCAGCGCTTCGGCGTACTCCGGCACCTGGAACAGTCCCGTGACGATGGTCAGTGCGAACTCTCGAAGGCGGCGGCACTTCGCCTCGGCATCGGCGAACTCGGGGAAGCCCTCCAGCAGGCTCGCCTTGGAGTGGCGGCACCACAACTCGTAGAAGGTGCCACCGGTTTCGAACACCTCGTCGGCCTTAACCGCGAATTTAGAGGTTACCGCCTTCTTCGCTCGTTCTACGTACGAGACCATGGCGTTGGAATAGCCCATTCGCCGCCCCAACTCGGTCTGCGACCAGCGCACGGCCCGCCGTGACCTGCGCAGTTCTATGCCGAAGCGGATGAGTGGAGTTGAGGTCGCGTCAAGGTCGGTGTGGTTCATGAGCGTTGCCACCAGATAACCCGTCGGAACGGTCAAGGTTAGACCCTGGCCATCGTAGGCGCAGCCGGGCCACGATGGCTACACCCCGTGAGAGATCCGGGACCCTGTGCAACCAATGGAGCCCCCATGCCCAGTTGCCCCCGCATGCCCGTGTACACCCCCGTCGTCGGGGAGGTGGTCCGTGACTTCGGGTGCCGTGTCCCCGCCGGTGGGGTGCTCGAAGGCGTCTACATGGACACCCTCGGCGGCCTCGCCTACCTCCGCCGCGAGGGCGGCGGCTGCGAGTGGACCACCAGGCCCGAACTCGTCCGACCCCTGCCCGAACCCCGCTACCTCAGCGTCCAGCAGCCCAGCAGGCCGCGCGCCGACGACCCGGCGTGAACCGGGCCCCCGCGCTCGTCGCCACCGCACTCGGCGTCCCCGCCCTCAGCACCCTCACCGCCGCCCTCGTCTGCCGGCCGATCCACGACGGACCGCTCGGACCCCGCCTCCTGATCTTCGGCCTCGTCCTCGCCACCGGCATCAGCGCCGGCCTGCCCGCCTGCTTCACCTGGCTCTCACCCGACACCCACCACGACCCCGACCCCGGTCCCGATTCCGACCCCACCCCCTGAACCCCCACGGTCGGGCCCACCGCCCCCGGCGCGGGCCTGACCGGAACCGCCGTCAACTCCCCACCGAGGAGACCCCCGTGCTCAACAACCTCCCCACGATCCTGACCCACCCGCCCCGCCGCCGCCTCGGCCACCAGGCCCTCATCCTCAACCGCGACGGCGCGGTCCTCCTCGTCGCCACCACCTACCGCTCCGGCCTCATGCTCCCCGGCGGCAGCGCCGAAGCCGACGAACTCCCCCACCTCGCCGCCCGCCGCCAC